>JAHFFY010000029.1:0-8813 GCA_023247705.1 Candidatus Omnitrophota bacterium
CTGGGGCCCTGGGGAACACCAGAGAGAGTGTTTAATTTTAATAAATATTCGAAACTTTTTAGAATCCCCGGTGTTATATCAAGCAGGAGATCAATATGAACTGTCCATCCATTCAAAAATTGATTCCGCTTTATCTGGATCAACAGCTTGCTCCCGAGCAATTCAAGCTGGTTAAAGCGCATTTGACCAACTGTCCTGATTGTCAGCAGGAAGTTGATCTATATAACCGATCTTGGGAATTATTAAATAATATCAAAGAGATTGAACCGTCTCCGGATTATGTGTCGCGTTTCTGGACAGAGGTTTCTCATCTGCGGGCTTGGTACGAAAAATATTTACCCGCGTTACCGCCTTGGGCGCAGCCCGGGTGGCGGCTTTCCGTGGTTTTTTCTTTTGGTCTGGTGATCGTTACGACGTTTTTCATTTGGAAAAATTTTGATTTATACCAGCTGGATGCTAAATTAGCCAAACTGGATCCTCAAGAGATGGAAGTGGTCGAGAACATTGAACTCGCGCAGAATTTTGAGGTCATTGAAGAGATGGAGTTATTGGAAGATTTTGATCTTTTGGTTGATTGTGAGTTTTTGAAATCGTCATAAAAAATGAGATGAGAACTCTAAGAATTATTATTTTTTTTCTTGTTTTAACCGGTTACACGCTGGCTGATACACCCAAAGGCTTTTGTGATCGAGAAGATAATAAAAAAAGCGATCCCAAGAAAGAATTGTCCAAGGAGGAATTAGATATCATTAAACATCTTTCGATGTTGGAAAATCTGGAGTATTTAGAAGAGGAAGATCTATCTTTTTTGGAGAATTATCAAAACGTGACCCAAGCAACGGAAGACGGGGGGCAGGATGATGAATAAAATTTTCCATTCAATAAAATTTTTCTGTTTGATCTGTGCCGTAATGATCAATTCTGCGTGGGGAGTTTTCCCTGCTTACGCCGAAGACCCCGGCCGTGCGATTGAATCGGCTCGGCCGGATGCCCAGGCCATCGAAAAATGGAAGAATATGTCTTCGCAGGAGAAGGAAAAGATCCGTCAACGTTATCAGCGGTGGAAACAATATGATGTTCCCAAGAAAGAAAAGATTAAAAAGAATTTTGACCGCTACAACCGTTTGACTCCGGGAGAAAGAGAAAAGATTAAAGAGAATTGGCAAAGATACAAAAATTTGTCGCTGGAAAGACGCGAGCAAATGCGGCAGAACTATCAAAGATGGCAAACGATGTCGTCTGAAAAAAGGGCGCAGATGATTAACCGTCATCAGAGACTTCAGGCGATGTCCCCGGGTGAGCGGGAGCGTTTGAATAAGCGCCAGCAGGAATGGAAGAACCTCCCTTTGGAAGAACGCCGCAAAATCAAGCGGGAATATTTGGAGAAGGGGCCCCAAAACTCTTTACCCCGTTTGAACAAAAACCATGCTCTGGGAACGCAACGATTGAAAAGGTAGAAATTTAAAAAACGACCGAAACTTTTTTCAATGGGCAGTGTTTTATCTTAGTGAGGATAGACACTAACCAACTACACCAGGAGGAGAGCAAATGAAACGCACATGGATATTACCGATCGTACTCACCGGATTATTAGCCCCCGCATGGGCATTGGCTGAAGAAGGGAGCGGTGATTCAACCCCGCCTGCCGAGACACAAGCCCCCAAGTATCAAGATAATCGAGATGAGCTCAAACAAGATCGCATGGAATTAAAAGAGGATTGGTCCACCATTAAAGAAGATCGTCGGGAATTACGGGATGACCGGAAAGCCGGAAATAAGGAAGAACTGATGGCGGATCACAAGAATCTCCGGGAGGATTATCAGGCATTAAAAACGGACAGAAAAGAATTGCACGGCGATAAAAAAGATTTCAGGACTGAGCGCAGAGAGAATTGGAAAGAAAATCATCCCAACGGAATTCCCCGGGATGTTAAAAACGACCGAAAAGAAACCCGTCAGGACAAACGGGAATTGAGGAGTGATCGAAAGGAAGTCCGAGGGGATCGCCGTGAAATTAGACAGGACATCCGCAATAAAGATTATAAGGAATTGAAAGGAGACCGCCAGGAACTTCGTCAAGACCGCCGCGACCGACGCGGTGATTGGAAAGATCTTCACGGCGATCGAAGAGATAAACGCCAGGATGTCCGGAATCATCGGCAGCAAAATCATCCGGCTGGTCGTGGCCGCAGAAAGTAAATATCATTTAGATCATAAAGGTTTTTACATAAGCCCTCTTTGCTGGACAGTGAAGGGGGCTTATGTGTTTGCGATGAAATGTCGGAAATCCGGGATTTCCATGTTGACAACTGAGATGCTCTGGGATATAAAGGACATTCCCGGAATTTAAAACCGGGAGGACGATCAAATACCGGATATTTAAAAAATTTTAACAGCCAAGAAAGGGGTAGGTATGTTATCTCAAAAAATGGGATTGTGGTTTCTAGCGGCAGTCCTGGGTGCTGCTTTGTCAGGATGCAATAGCCCTCGATTTATCACGGCCAATGTTAAGACGATCAGCATGGACAACGTTCCGGATTTTAGTCACCTGGTGACGCTGGTCCAGGATGCAGGGCTCTCCGCCGCCGACGATGCTCAAGCCGCGAACCTGCGTCAGAATACCCAGCTATTTGCCGCCCAGAGTGAAAAAGATCTGGATGTCTCCGGTGACCGCCACGGTGACTTTACCATTCATATGCTGGCTGTTTCATCCCCGGCCACAAGTTCCACCTTCCCTCTGCCGGTTGAGATGGTGATTGATACCACTTCTCCTCACCATAAAGGCCAACAGACCACGAATGGGTTTGCCGAGATCCGTTTCGGCACCGGCGGTCCCGTTTACCGGACAGACCTCAATAATTGCTTCTTTGAATTTGAAGTGTCCGATGTCTATAATGAAAACGGAGACGATATCGCCTCCGGCAAATTCAGTTTCATCGCCCGGAACAAAGACAATCTCCAGGATAAAACCCGTTTACTCGTCATGGACGGGGCGTTTATTGCGCGGATTCAGTAGGCTAAAGGATAGGAACATTAGGGATATGTGTTGTCCCTAATGTTCCTTGAATATTCAGTGATAAGACAACTGGGTTGAGAAATGATTGAGAAAAAGACTGTTTTGGTATTAGGAGCAGGTGCAAGTTGCCATTTAGGATTTCCTTTAGGGCAGAAATTAATTCAAGATATTTATCGGTTGGTTCATGGTAAGTCAGCAGGGGTAAGAAAATATGATATAAAAGACTATGGAGTAAGTTTTTCCAATGATGAGGCGAAGAATTCAGATTTGCTTCAACGGTTTTTAAAGTTTTCTGGATCGAGCAAAAAGGATGGACAGATTTATTCCTCTGAGGATATACAAGGGTTTGCTACTCGTTTATTTAAGGCTCAGCAACCATCGATTGATTTTTTCCTTCAAAAGAACCCGCAATATAGTTATCTGGGAAAAGTATGTATTATTTTCTGTCTTTCAAAATACGAAGCTAAGGATAGCTGGCAGTATTCTCCAGCAAGATATTTGCATCGACCAGATCAGTCATTTCCTGATTTCGGTTGGTATGAATATTTATGGCATAAGATGATTGATGGATGCAAAAATATTGATGATCTTAAGAAGAATAAGATTACGATAATTATTTCTAATAACGCGGGAATTCCCCGCCTTTCTTTTAAGGCGGGGATGAGAGCAACTTCTGAATCGTGAAAAAGGGATGATATAATTGGGGCATGAAAATAAAAAAGAGCGCCCATGCAGCATATCGAGTACAGTATCATATAGTTTGGTTGACGAGGTTTAAGAGAAAAATATTGGTGGAAGGAGTAAAGAGTTATTTACGGATAAAGATATTGGAAGTGCATAAATATTATCCTGATTGGGAATTGATAGTAATAGGGTTTGGAGCCGATCACGTGCAGGTGAGCGTGGAGTTTCCGGCGAAATATTCAGGGTCGTATGTGGTTGAGACCATCAAGAAAAATACAAGTAGAGAGTTAAAGAAGAAGTTTAAGTTTCTGAAGAAGGTGTATTGGGATAATGGGGGGATATGGTCAGTAGGATATTTTTTTTCAACGGTGGGGATCAACGAAGAAACAATAAGAAAATATATAGAACATCAAGGTAAAGAAGATTCAGGACAAGCGGAGCTTGAATTTCAAAATAACAAAAGAACCACGTCCTGTAAAGGCGTGGATATCTATGCACACCAAAAGATTATATGATGATTTTAAAATGTGCGTTGAGGTCAATGGCCTGCGTGTCGCCGGGATTTTGACCTTGGCTGGGTTATTGGTTTTGCCTGGATATCTCAGTTGTGAGGCGTTAGGCGATAAAGTTTTCTTGGGCCAGGCGCTGCGATATGTTTATGCGGCGGATTATAACCGGGATTTTTCCTTTAAGGGCTCGGTTTCATCGATCAAGCGGACACTTTTGAATCTTAAGCGATTCAAGGACGGGATTCAATTGCCGTATTTATCGTCCATTTATAACAGTATTGTTTTTGAAGATATGGTTTTGCCCGACCAGAAAATCGAATATCTGTATCGTTTGTTTACCGGAACGGAATTATTGAAAGAAGATTTAAGCCCGAGCTGGAGGGGGAGCCTGTGGGGAGACTTGTGGGGACGTCGTGCGCGTGGTGTGTGGACACAACGTGCGCCGGTCATCAATCGTGAGGTGGAACTGATCTCAACACACGTTGATGAGGAGGAATCAGGCGGTATCCTCAGAGCGCGCGTCCGGTTGGAGATGTGCAATGCCGGTCCAAGCAATAACGCAGAATTTTTTAAAACCATTCGCGTGCCCCCCGGGGTTTTAATCAGCGGGTTTTCCCTCAAGATCACCGATCAAATGGTTCCCGGACAGATCTTCGAGAAGCGCACCGCCTTATGAGTTTATCATATGATCCGGGATTTCACCCAGCGCGATCCTGGGATTTTGACCTATAAGACTCCACGTGAGATTGATTTTCATGTGTACCCTTTTATCTCGAATGAAACGAGGGTCGCGGATATCGAATTTCAATTCCCGCGAAGCTATCACCCGAATATTTTGATCGGAGATCAGACGGTGGCGCTTCATGAGAAAGATGATCCATTGCCGTCGAAAATTTTCATCGGCCGGGTTCCCTCTCAGGGAACATTTGTCCTTTTGCCCGGGGAAAAGATCGCAACGCTGCCCAAGCTCCATCGCCGGCCCTATCTGCATTTTATTCTAGATTATTCCGCGGGGACTTCGACGGATGTTGATCGTTATCTCGCGCAGATGAAGTCCGTGATCGCGCGCTTTCCCGAAGCGAAGAACGCAAAGGTCACCGCCGCTCATTTTAACATCGAGGAATTAACACACGGTTTCATTTCATTGGAAAATCCGGAGCTTCTGCGGGCGGTCCTTCAAGAAATTTTTTTAACCCATCGAGGGGCTTTGGATATTGGCCGGGTCATTAAACAAGAATTGATCCGCGATCAACAATCCCTGCAGGACTCCTCTGCGTAAGGACCCGCTTGACAGCAATATCCGTTATTCGTGGTCATCACCCAAGAGGGGGATAGGGTTTTGAAACCGGAGGAGATGGAATTTTTTAAAACGTATTTACCGGACTGTAATCATTATCTCGTTTCAAAACCCTTCGGTAAAATCGAGGAGCTTGCGTTATGGCCGGACCAAAACCAAACACGAGATATTGAAACGATCGCCGTCAGGATCGGAAATTCTATATCCATCGTCCCGGTGAGTGACGCCCGGATTCAAGCCGTTTATTTCGAAGGGATCAATTCTCAAGAAAAGATATTGGTGTATGATCCGCAGGCCGGGCAATTTATTCCTCTGACCGACGTGCAGGAGGTGGATGCTCAGAGCGTTTATGCCCAAGGTCTCGATTTATTTTTGGATAACGAACGGATTTTAACCCGTCCCGATAAATTCGAACAAAAATTGTCTTCGCTGGTGGACGCCAGCCGGAAGATCGGGATCATGATTCCTTCCACAGCTTATATCATTGTCGAACGAAGTTCTCAATGGAAGACGCTGCGGTTGAAACAAAATCAACGCCTGCGCTCCTCGGAAGGCCTGGAGTTCGAAGAAGGACTGGACACGCCCGCCCCGCCTCTATGGGTTTTGATTTTCTGTCTGATTGTTTATGTCTGGATGCGCAATCGGATTCCGTCGATTGAACGGAACTCCAAATTTTCCCCGGCTTCCTGAACGCTGGGGGGAAATTTGAAGTTGAAAAGGAAACGCTCAATAAACCAAAATTTACGTGAGATTATTCCCTGAGTTTCGTTTATAATAACCGATGTTCTTGATTCTTGAGCGAAGAAGAGCTTGGTTAAAAAGAATAAGCAATGATCAAAAGCCAATCCGAAATCAATAAACAGAAAGCACAAACCCTTGATTTTGATTATCTGGGATGTGCTCCGGAGTTTTTATTCCAGAAATTTGAAACCTCGCTTAAAGGCCTCTCGGAAGAGCAAGTCAAGACTCGGCTTTTGGTCTATGGTTATAATGAACCCGCACGAAAAAAGAAAAGAACGATCTTCACCGAAATCCTTTCGAAATTTGTCAATCCGCTGGTCATTGTTTTGATTATTATCGCCGGTTCTTCTTTGTTTTTTGGCGAACGGATGAGTGCGTTTCTGGTCGGACTGATGGCCTTGTCGAGTGTCGCGCTTTCGTTTTTTCAGGAACACCGCGCCGGTCAGGAGGCTGAAAAATTAAGCGAGATGGTCCGTGCCACGGCCACGGTTTACCGTAACGGAAAGGCCAAAGAGATTCCGATTAAGCAGATCGTTCCAGGCGACATTGTGGATTTATTCGCCGGCGACATGATCCCGGCGGATTTGAGGATCATCCAGGCCAAGGATTTGTTTGTGAACCAATCCGCATTGACCGGTGAATCTTTGCCCGTTGAGAAAACAGCCAATCCGATCCAGACCACCAGCCGCTCACCGGCGGATTTGGTTAATATCGCTTTTATGGGATCCAGTGTCGTCAGCGGTACGGCGTTGGGTCTTGTGATTCGCACCGGTCTGGCCACGCAATTTGGGGAGATCTCCAAGAAATTGTCCGGCATGAACGTGGAAACCAGTTTTGATAAAGGGATTCATCAATTCACCTGGCTGATGATCCGGGCGATGCTGGTTTTGGTGGTTGTGATCTGTGCGATTAATTATCTGAAGGGCGACGGCTTTGTGAATGCCTTGATGTTTTCTTTGGCGGTTGCGGTCGGATTGACTCCGGAGATGCTGCCGATGCTGATTGCCATTAATCTCTCGCAGGGCGCGATCGCGATGTCCAAGAAGCAGGTCATCGTGAAACGGTTGAACGCGATCCAGAATTTCGGGGCGATGGATGTTCTGTGCACGGACAAAACCGGAACCCTGACGCTGGACAAAATCGTATTGGAAAAATATTGCGATGTCGTCCGCAATGAAGATAAGGGAGTCTTGACCTTCGCCTATATCAACAGTTTCTATCAGACCGGGCTTAAAAATATTTTGGATAAGGCGGTTTTAAAATACGAAAAATTATTGACCACATCTTATAAAAAGATCGATGAGATTCCTTTCGATTTTGTTCGCCGGGTGATGTCAGTCGTGGTGGAAGTGGACGGTAAACACCGGATCATCACCAAAGGCGCTCCCGAGGAAATTTTCAAACGTTGTAAAAAATATGAATTGGAAGGAGAGTTGCTGGACCTTGAGCCGTTGATCCTCAAAGATTTAAAAGACGAATATGACGCGTTGAGCTCGGAAGGATTTCGCGTGCTGGCGGTCGCCTACAAGGACATGGAAAACAACAAAGAGATCTACGCGAAGGACGATGAACAGGATTTGATTTTAAAAGGATATATTTCATTTCTTGATCCGCCCCGCCCGACCGCCCGCAAAACGATCGAGGTCTTGAAAGAATTAGGAATCGAATTGAAGGTCTTAACCGGCGACAACGATCTGGTCACCCGCAAGATTTGTAACGAAGTCGGGCTGAACATCAAAAGTTTTGTCACCGGCGAACAACTAGAGAAAGTTTCGGATGGACAATTAAAAGAATTAGTCAAAACCACGACAGCTTTTGCCCGGCTTTCTCCGTTGCAGAAAGAACGCGTGATTCAAGCACTGCGCCAAAATAATCATACCGTCGGTTATCTGGGGGATGGGATCAATGACGCCCCGGCGTTAAAAGCCGCGGATGTTGGGATCTCGGTCAATAATGCCGTGGACATTGCCAAGGAGTCGGCGGATCTGATCCTTTTGCAGAAAAGCCTTTTGGTCCTTCAGGACGGGGTGGTGGAAGGGCGGCGGACATTCGGAAATATTCTGAAATATATCAAAATGGGATCGAGCTCGAATTTCGGCAACATGTTCAGCATGACGGGCGCGAGTTTTGTTTTGCCTTTTATTCCGATGCTTCCGATCCAGGTTCTATTGAATAATTTTCTTTATGATGTGTCGCAGGTGGCGATCTCTTCAGATTGTATCGATGCCGAATACCTCGCCCGGTCCAGGCCCTGGAATATCGGATACATTAAAAAGTTTATGCTCGTCTTCGGTTTGATCAGCTCAATTTTTGATTTCATCACCTTCGGTGTTTTGTTGTTTATCTTTCACGCACCGGCTTCCTTATTTCATACCGGATGGTTTTTGGAATCGCTGTGCACGCAGACATTGGTCATTCATATCATCCGAACCAGTAAAAAACCGTTTACCGAAAGCCGGGCCAGTCCGTTTTTGATATTTACTTCTATTTATATTGTCACGATCGCTTTATTTTTACCTTATACGCCGCTGGGCGCGCACTTCGGGTTTGTGATGCCTCCGGCGAG
>JAHFFY010000029.1:8823-27641 GCA_023247705.1 Candidatus Omnitrophota bacterium
GCGGGATTTTTTGTCGCGTTGATTTTGATTGTCGGGGCTTATTTATACACGATTCAGGTCGCGAAAGAGTGGTTTATCCGGAGGTATGGTTATGAATAAGTTATCCATTCTGCCAAATCAATGTTGTCGAGGTCCCAGGTTAGTCTGTTTCCTGATTGCTTGTTCGATTCTGTCTTTATCTCCTTTAAATTGGGCTGACGAAGTAAAATGGAAAGAATACAATTCTTCGCATTTTATAATTTATTTCCAAGAAGCGACGACCGACCTGGTGGAAAAGACCGCGCAGGCAGCGGAAGATCATTTTGCCCGCATCGGGACAAAATTGGGATATCAGTCTTATCCGCAATGGTTCGGCAAAAGCAGAGTCAAAATATATATTTATAACGATGAAGATCAGCATAATGTCGTCAATCCGGTTTTTCATCGGGTGGGTGGTCTTGCCCATTCTGACACGAAACAAATCACGACTTATGTGAACCAAGAGGACTATTTCCTCAATGAAATGCTTCCGCATGAATTGGGTCATATTTTATTACACCGGTTTTTGTATTATGATAACCAGAGCAATCAAACAGCGTCAAGCATTGTTCCGGTCTGGTTCGATGAAGGGATGGCCACATTACAAGAAGTCGATACGTTCAATCGCGCTGAAGAAAGGGTTAAGACTTATTTAGAAATAAATGAATATATCGATATTAATAGCTTGAACTGGCACGGGGACGACGAAAATTTGCATTTCTCGTATGCCTCAGCAGCGAGTATCACCCGTTTTTTGCTCTCCAAGATGCAGGGAAGCAAGCTGAGAAGTTTTTTGACGGCCATCAAGAATAGCAAGAATTTTGAATCCGCGTTAAGGTCCACGAGCAATGGAAATATTCCAAGCATTGAATCGTTAAATAAAAAGTGGATCCAATTTATCAAACAATGATTTTGGGATGGAAAAATTTAACGAAAGGTTGAAAAATGAACAAATCAAAACCAAAAAAGATGACAGATCTTTCGGTTGATCCGATGATGCTTTTGCAATTGCACTTTTCGCTTGCCCCGAGCTACATTCTGCGCGCGGCGGTGGAGTTAAATGTTTTTTCCAGTCTTGCGAAAGGGCATGTGAACGCGGCGGCGATGGCGAAGGATTTGAACCTGACGGAGCGCGGCACGCAATATTTTCTCGACACCCTGGTGGGATTGGGACTTTTAAAGAAGGTTCAAAAGAAATATGCTTTGACCGGCTTGACCCGGCAATTTTGTGTGACCGGTCAACCGGATTATCTTGGCCGGTTTCTTTTGAATAACGTGGATGAACTCTGGAAAGACTTACCGCAGGTGGTTCGCAGCGGGGTTAGCAAAATGCGTCTGGAGAAAGAACATGAAAGCGATGAGTTTTTCCGGGAGCTCGTGCAAAATCTCCATATCATGAACCGTTTAGCGGCCCAGACCACGGCCCGTACGTTAAAAATTGGTCAAACAAAAGAGTTGAATGTCTTGGATATGGCCTGCGGCTCGGGCGTCTGGGGTATTGCGATGGGAGAGGCTTATCCGCAAGCGCAGATCACATTCCAGGATTTTCCGAAGATGCTCGGATTGACCAAGGAATATATTCAAAAACATAATTTAAGCGAACGTGCGCGTTTTTTGCCCGGTGATCTTAAAGAGACGGAGTTCGGCGAAAACCGTTTTGATGTCGCTATTTTGGGGAACATCGTTCATTCCGAGGGCGTGCGTTCTTCGCAGATCCTTTTTAGGAAAATTTTTGAAGCCCTTCGGCCGAAAGGACGCATCGTCATCGCGGACATGATCCCGCACGATGACCGCAGCGGCCCGCCGTTTCCGTTGATTTTCGGCTTGCTCATGCTGGTCACAACAACGGAAGGCGGTACATACACCTTGAAAGAATATAAAACCTGGCTTAAATCCGCCGGGTTCAAAAACATTCACCCGGTTGACATCCATTCCCATTCGCCGTTGGTTGTGGGGGAGAGGTAAGCGAAAATAATATAACAACTATTTTTCTACCCACCGTTTTAAAATGATGCTAGATTATTGCCTGTCCGTGGCATCGAGACAGGCTTTGTCTTGATGAAAAAAATAACTTTGAGATGAATCATATGACTGTCTGGCTTTATACCTTAGCAAGCGTGACGATCGTGAGTTTGATTTCATTGATCGGTGTTTTTACCTTGACCATTAAACCGGATCGGTTGAAGGGGATGGTTCTCTCGATGGTGAGCTTCGCCGTCGGTGGGCTTTTTGGCGATGCCTTGATCCATCTGATCCCGGAATCGTTCGAACAGCTTGGGTCCGGTCCGATCACGTCACTTTTGATTGTGTTTGGGCTCCTTTTATTTTTTGTTTTAGAAAAATTTTTGCGCTGGCAGCATTGTCATATCCCTTCCTCCTCAAACCATATTCATCCCGTCGCGACCCTGAACCTGGTGGGTGATGCGGTTCACAATTTGATGGACGGAGTCATTATCGCGATTGGTTTTTCAACGAACATCCCCATCGGCATTGCCACGACCCTTGCGGTCATCTTCCATGAAATCCCTCAAGAGATTGGTGATTTGGGCATTTTGATCCATAATGGCCTAAGTGTTCAAAGAGCTTTGACGCTCAACGCCCTGTCCGCCCTGACGGCTTTTATCGGCGCGATCTTGGCCCTTTTGATTGGGCCTCATGTGGCGGGATTCACGGCGTATTGCCTTCCGATCACCGCCGGCGGATTCCTTTATATCGCCGGGTCGGATCTTATCCCCGAACTGCATCACGGCGAAGATGTCCGTTTGTCGACCTCACTAAGACAATTAGCCTTTATCATGCTGGGGATCGCCATCATGGCCTTATTGGTGGTTTGGGAACATAATTGAGCTTTAATATAAAAAAAATTTCAAATTTCCCTTCAGCTAAAATTTATTTTTTCTACTCTTGACAATTAGCCCAGATATGGCATATTTTAGGCAGATTTTCGTTTTTATTATGTTCTTTCTCTGTAACTTTTACCGATAAAGGCAAACTATCTGAAAGGATAGGGCCCAGGCTTCGCTGCCTGGCCCGGCATCACCAAATATAATCATGTTTTGGTGAAGGCGGGGCAAAACTAAAGAACCTAAACCTCATCGTTGAGATATGGTAGTCAGTTGCCGAAAAGTTGTTAATATAAAGGCAAAATTAAACTCTTTAGATTAAATGCCCATCCTCTTCAAAAGGATGGGCATTTCTTTTGAGGATAAAAAATTAAATCCAACGCTCAAGAAAATGGAGAGAGAAAATGAAAAAATTTAGCTTAATCAAACATTTTAAAATTTTTATTTGTTTTTTGGTGATTAGCTTTTCTGCACTACCTATTCCCCAAAATACCTTTGCTCAGTTAACGGGAGAGGTCCCGGCCCTCACTCCTTTACCAGGTTCTTTAGATACTAAAAGTTTCAGTCAGGGAAAAGAATTAAATGAACAAGACCTTTCAGTAGAAGATTTATTAAAGGCGCAACAATCAAAAGCTTCACAACAACAAGCGTCTAATCAGGAAGGAACAGTTTCAACTCAACCGCAAAACGAATCATCAACCGTTCAAGGAGACGCTGTGAAACAAGAGACAACCGTTTCTCAAGACCAGGCGCCCACAGGAGAAATTTCAGGCGATGAAAAAGCCTTAAGTGAAGGACAATCTTTACCATCTTTAGAGGAAAGCGCTTCTGAAGGAGACGCGTTAAAAATATCTCAACCCCAAGCTTCCGCGGAAGGTGAAAAAAGTTCACAATCGCAAGAAGATTTATCGAACAAAGAAGGAACTTCGGCTCAGAGCGATGATGCTCTGCAACCTGAGACAACCGTTTCTCAAGACCAATCTTATCAAGGCGAATCATCCGCTGCAGTGCTTAACACAGATTCAGAACAACCAGAAGCCCAATCTCTTCAGGTCGATCCTAATAAGGAAATTGTAGAAATGTCGGCAACTGAATTAGATCAGCTTCAAGAAAAGATTGCCCAAATTGATGATCCTGCCCTTAAGTCCGAGATGCTTGGTGTTGTGGCCCAGGAGATGCAGATTGTTGTTGTGAATGAGGCGACAGATCAAAATAAGACCAATGGAAGCGATCGAGCCAAGATCGATATCACAAGTGAAGAAGGAAAAAATCAAGCGCTTCAACAATTAGATAATAATGCAGCGACGTTAATGCAAAATGGCGTTAATCAACAAACCGTCTCTGCCTTAAAAGAGGCTATTGCCTCGGGGGATAAATCAAAGGTAGAGGCTCTTATGTCGGAGATGACCCAACAGATGACACTTAATCAAAATGGACCGAATGGCGCTCCGATGGGCGATTTTGATAAAGCCTTGTCTATGCCTGTCTTGGAGATGATGAAAGATTTTGGTTTTAACACTCCTCTGGAAATGGGCCACATGGGTAATGCCGGAGACATACCTCAAGGTATGCCCATGATGGAAGTCATGGATTTTAAAGATTTCTATACAGGCGTCAGGATTGAAGAGATGGGATTCGCCATGATGGAAAAAGGAGGATTTTCCCAGGATCAAATCGATCAATTTACTGATAAGGCTAAGCAGGAATTTTTTAATCAACAGGGAGGCGAAGGGATGCTTGACCCTAAGATGGTTTTTGAAGGTGTTTTTAAAGAAGTTTTTGGCCAGTCGCCCATGATGGAAGGGCAGGGCCCTATGGGACCTCAAGGACCAGAGGTTTTTGGTCCTAACGCGTCGATGGAAGGAACGATGCATCCAGTCGGACCTAATGGCGCCGATTTTGCATTCAATGGTTCTGGTAATTTTAATTTTAATGATTTTCTCTCGCAAAATAATCAAATGATGGGCGAATTCGCTTTTCTCGCGAATCATGAAGTTTTTAATCAACAGGGGCCCAATCCCCAAGGCTTTGAAGGGCAGGGTCAATTGAACGGGCCTGGTCCTTTTGCTGGCGGACCTCAAGGGCCAGGATTTGAAATGTTTCAAGGAAATCCCGGGGCTTTTCCCGGAGGCCCTTGGGAAGGTCAAGGCCCGATGCCTGGGTTTGATCCTAGCGCAGGGTTTCAAGGGCCCGGTGATTTCTATCTGAATGAAGGGTTTCATCCTGGGGAGTTTCAGGCGCCAGAATTTCAACCTCCCCCTGAGTTCTCTCCGCCGCCACCCGAGGGACAGCAAAATCCGCCGCCACTGCACCATCATGATTTAGGAGAAGCCCCGCATGTTGATGGTGATGAGCATGTTTGCACACTTCCACAATGTTCATAAAAAAATGAAGAGTTCCAATTTTTAAAATACAAGAGGCTCTCGATTAAAAAACGAGAGCCTTCTAATTTGTGCGCACGGTATGTGGGTGAGCTAGACGGTGAAAGTTAGTTACACAGGAGATAGCACGCCAACCGTTAGCCAAAGGAAAGGGTGGACGTTGTGAGGCGGAGCTCTGACAGCAGATTGCTTTTTTAAAAAAACGGCAACTCATTTTAGAGATATGGGACTGAGCTGTCAGAAGTCAGCAAGGCCATAGTATCCTGTTTTTTCAAAGCAGGAGAAGGGCTGAACATCGAAAGGTTCAAGAGGATTGCAATGAAAGCAGACAATTTCATGAAAGAGGAAAGCTGGCCATAGGAAGTAGGGGGGGAACTCCGAAACAATGCGGAAGTGCTAGAATTTATCCCAAAATTTTTCGTTAGGATTTTCGTGCGGGTGGCCCGGAGGCGGGTTCCCTGCCGCCCGCAGGTGATGAGGACGGCAGGGTGCCGCAGGGACAGAACCCGCAACAAATTCACAGAAGCAATTTTGGGACAAGTGCTAGGTAAATATAGAGTGGAAAGGACGATAGAGTGGGATAGCTGGGAGGATAGTAGAAGAACTGCAATCCTACTCTAATTTCATTCTCATTTTGTATTGAAAAAGACTGTTGTTTTATTGATCGCTGATGACGATCAAAAATTTAAGGTTAACCCCATGGAATTTGTAATATCGCTAAATTCTCCAGTAGCTTTATTGGAATTATTATTCTTAAGTGAAAATGAATAACTTAATGACCAATTTTTATTTAACGTGTAATAGCTATTCAAGCGATACTGCAAGGCGCGATCGTCGCGGGCAACATCCGTGTCAGCGGCCCGTTTTTTGTAATATTTGACTTCGTAATCTGATGACAAAATGAGATATAGCTGGGAATTTTTAAGAAATGCGGCGCTAATGGAGATTTCGCCGTCATGCGCATCATAGTCATCATAATGCTGTAATTGACTGTTTGAATTATTCCGGTAAGATTTTTCTTTTAACTTGATAGAATATTTACCGAACTGCCGTTTAATCCAACTTTCCACGGTATTGCGGATATCAGCTCGCTGGAAATTAAAATTGGCACCACTGTCGGTGAAAGCCGCTTTTTTGTCATAGATCTTATAGGCATATTCGTATTTTCCTCCATAACTCCACAGTTGATTTAGTAAATAAGAAAATTTTAAGAACCCTTTACTTTGCTCAAAACTCGAGGAAGAATCGAAGGGATAAATATTCCACTCCTGCCGGCCGCCTGGTTCTAGGGTTAACTTGCCGCTTTTTAAGGGTAGATATTTAAGAGAAAAATTCAGGGAATGATTCTCAGTGTTTAACCCTTCTTGTTCGGAATATTCCTTGATGACAAGACTGTATCCGAAATCTCCCCGTAAATAATTGGTGAATTTAGGAATCCAGCTTGCCGAAAAATTTTCTTCAAACCAAGCGTCACCTTTTTCAGCGGTGTCTTGAACATTGGAAGGATTGCTTTCATATCCGCTCGTCAAGCCGGTACTGATTTTAGTTTTAAAGAATTCAGCGCGTCGTCTTTCGATCATCCGTTCTTCAGCCCGTTTTTTGAGCATCTCGAGAATTTCGTCGGCGGTTTTAGGAGTGGCTTGGATGTCGTGGGCTCGATCTAGTTCTTCTCGTTGTTGTTCTTGTTTAGCTTCAAATTGGTCTCTGTTGTCGTCAGTAACTTGGGCAAATATCCGAGAAGGTGAAGCAACGAAAATAATAAAGATAAATAAAAACAACTCAACTTTAATGATGCCAGGGAGCTTCATGTGATCCTCCATTTATCTTGGATAAAGTAATGGGCAATTTTGAATTAGTTTTACATCAAGGAGAATGTAAGTCAAATAAAAACACGAAAATTTTGAAAATGCAAATCATAAAATAAGTTATTTGAATCATAGCCAGTTGATTCCCACGCTGTTTTATTTCGGATAGAGTAATAATTTGTAAAACGAAGTAGCGGATGCGGTGGAATGGTTCGATTCTCGCTCTTCCTCCTGAGATTGTCGGAGGACTCGCGTATTTATTGGATACCTCAAGCCTTTGTGGAGTCCTACATCCTAACGGACCTGGGGCTTTTTTCTTCGACTCTTCGAACCGTCTGGGCGAAATCCTGCCCAGAAAACCATTCATCCATACCCTTACGGATATGGCTTTCTGTTGGCGGATGAACACGCTGAGAAATTCGCTTTTTAATTTGACAGTGCTGTGGATTTATTATAAGTTAAGCCTCGTTCAGGATGATGTTCACTTGATAAAATAATTTTGACAAGAAGGTTCCCCTGCTATCAGGAAATCCGTGACGATGTATTAGGAAATTCGATAGCGGGGACATTAAAATTTATTCCGGATTCCCAGACCCCAGACTCCCTAGTCCCTTGATGCCCTGATCACCGGATGAACATATTTGTTTTACTTTTCCTTAGTAGATCATTTATTTTCAAAATATTGAAAAAAAATCCTTCCCAATCTAACGCTAAACTGCTGTTTTCATCACGCTTTGTTTTCTCTTTAATTGTCGTTTTTTTGGCGACGACCATTTGTTCTTACCATCTTTACGCCGAGAACATCCGTACGGCCAAGGGAATGCTGTTGGACCAAAACGCCGCGGGAGAACAGAACAAAGGCACGGATTCCCAAATCCAACCGGCCACGAATCCGCGTTCGTTATCCCAGAAAGCATATCAGAAAAAAAACGCTGATCTCAAGGGCGTTGAACTGGATTCACTGGGGCACGGGGCTTCGGATTTCCAAAGTGAATTTGATGCCAATCAAACGCCTTCGTGGTCCAAATGGACCCCGGTCTCAACCGCGACGGGAACAGAAGAGACTTGGGAAACGGAATTTCCTTATCAATCGTCGCCGTCCAAAATTCAAACCGCGCTGGCCCCTCTGGAAGCGTATCAAACATCGCCGCAGGAAGATCCCACCATCATCGCGTTAAAAATCGATGATATGATCGGTAGTCTGTCCAATCCGATTGTCAGTTTGAACCAACAGGATTGGTCCACCCGTCAACTACCGCAAAACATGATGAGCATGGCCGATCATATGATGGCCTCCACCGACGCGATGTACGCCGATATCAACGGTATGTATAGCGATATTGACGGGATGAAGGCACAGCTCAATCAAAATTACGAAACGTATAACAATTCCGAACAGACCATGGAACTCGCCCAGCGTTTTAACGCCCTGTCCGATGCCATGGCTGAGCGGGTCGCCGGGATGGGCAAGGCGGTGGAAGGGATGAAGCAGCGTGTTGATCTCGATGTCGGGTTGATCGACGGGATGTTTGAGATGCTTGAAGGGATCAGCCAAAAGAGTCAGGACACCGTAGCGTATCATGATCAGTTGACCAGACATATCAAAGATGTGTCCGCTCATTTTGAAACCATGGTTAAAGACTTGGAAGCCCAGGGTGTCGGGGGAAGCGAAAGCGTCACCCAGGTGCGCCAGTACCTCAATCATCTTCAGGAATATCTTAAAGGAAATAAAGCCTATACCACGGATGAAAAAAGATTCCTTGACGAAGTTAAGAAATATTTACAAAACTCAAAAGATTATCTTGTCAAGGTGCTCAAGGATTTCGCGGAGACATTGACTGGTTTGAAAGAGACCGAGGAATTTTTCCGTAAAGCCAAAATCGATACCGGGATGGATAGAAATATTTCTTTCGCACCGGAAGGCGCCGGGGCTGATGCCTGCGCGGGAGCTGAGACCAAAGGGTTAAGCAGTCTCAAAGATTGCGCCAAAGATTGTCACCGGGTTTGCCGCTGGAAAGAAAAGGTCAATGGCCAGGATTGTTATGAATGTCCGTCGGGTTCTCCGGATTCCTGCTGGGATGTCGGAGCCTGGCCGGATAATCATCCGTGGTGCCAGCCGGGCGGACCTTGTTACGATGATCCGATGATGTATTGCGTTCCGTTTGGCACGATCGGACCAAATTTAGAACATCTGTCCTGCACCAACTGTAAGAAGCGCGATGACATGTGCTGGCAGAAGGTCGGCGATGGGACAATGACCTTGACCAACTGCACGATGAGCTGCTGGGATGGAGAATGTATTTACAAGGGAAAATATCAGGAGAATGAGTGGGACGGTAAACCGGAACTTATTCATTGTTATAAATGTCAAACTCCGCCACCTCCTCCTACCTGCGAAGATTTGGGATGGGGATACACGTGGATTTCCGATTGTAAGGCGAACTGTCCTGAACCGGGACAATGCGAGTCGGTGAACACAAAAGTTCCCGGTGCACCGCAATCCCCGCCGAACAATAATCCTCCGGGGAATAATCCGCCCGGCGGCGGTCAGCAAGACGGTCAAGGCGGCCAGGGCGGACAGCCCGCGGGCGGCGGTCAATCGGAAGGAACGCAAAGCGGCGGCGAACAAACGGCCGGCGGTGATTCAACCGGAAATAAACCTAATCCGCCCACCGGATCGTCACAACAGCCCGGAGGTGGCGGCACGGTCGCCGGCGGGGATCAAGGCAATCCCACCGGAGGCGGTGAACCTGGTCAAACTCCCGAGGCTGGAAAGGAACAAAAATCTCCGCAAGAGCCTAACACCACACAACCGCGGCAACCGCAACAACCAAACACCGGTGATAAACCGAAACCGCCGGAGCAACCTTTGAAACCACCGGACAATCCCGAGATCGCATTTTACCGTCGATGGCTGGCGGAGACCGAAGAGAGCATGAAAATCCGCGAAAAGATCATCGCCGATGAGCATGAAGGAGAATATACCAAAGAAGAAGCGCAGCGGCAGCTTGACAGCATGACCAGGGAACGCGATTATCTGAAAAAGCGCGTCGAGGAAGAAGAGCAAAAGGAACGCGATCGCCAGCGCCAGGCCGATGAACAACGGCAACGCGAAGAAGAATATGTGCGCACCCGTCCGCGGACTGAAAGTTTCGGCGATCAGATGCGCCGCAAAGAACGCGAGTGGAAATTAAAAAGACTTAAGGAAACAACGGATGCGCTTAGAAATAAACTTCGGGAGATGAAAGATGTTTTGACCGGCCGCCGGGAACGTCTGGATAGAATCGACCGGGAGATCGCTCAGCTGGAAACCGAGAACCAGTATTTTACGGAATCGGGCAACTCCGGCAATTTGGACAGCGATTTTACAAAGACACGGATCAAACAGAACCAGGATCGCATCAATGATTTGAAAAGAATGCGTAATGAATTGGCCAAGAAGTTGCGTGAGGTGCAAAGGCAATTCGATGAAGAATTGCAGCGGCTCAAAACCGATTACCAGCGGGCGCTTTGGTCTGTTGATGTCAATTCCCGCCGGAGAGCTGAGGCCGGACGCATTGATGAATATTTTGAAAGATATAATGAGCTGCAGCGCCGAGAACAGATCCGCGAGTTGCGCCGGCAGACGTATGAGGAAATGATCAAAGGCATGGAAGCGGCGGCGGCCGATGCTGCGGCCCATGGTGACTCCAGCCGCGCCGAGGATCTTAAACGTCAGATTGAAAATATGAAACGTAGCGAAGCCGAATGGGACGCGACACAGGAACGCCAGATTGAAACCATCAAAGAACAGATTCGGGAACTGGAGATCCGTAACGGTTACGAAGGAGTCGGACCGTCCAGTGCGCAAGAGTTGAAGCAAAAGCTGGGCGAGTATGAGAAAATTTTTCAAGACCAGATGGCTGATACTCAAAAAGCGATCGATGATTTGGAAAAATTAGGGACCCGCACCAGCGAACAAGAAACTCAACTTCAGCAGCTCAGGAGCAGAAGAGACGGTTTGCGCGGGGCGGTTGACGGTGTTCAGGCCAAGAAAGCTGAATTGGATCGCAACAGCGCGTTGACCGACGAAGAGAGACAACGCGTCTATGATTCAACGACCCGGGTGGCGGCCGGCGCCATGGACCAGGATGCGGATAAATCATTTCTCCGTCTGGCAGCCGAATCTATTGCCGAAGAGGCTGTTCACAATATGAATCCTTATGTCATGGCCAAAAAATCATTGGCCTTCGGGGTCGGTGTCGTGCAAGGGGTCGGGTCGGCGGTCGCAGGATTGGCGCAATTGGGTTGGGAAGCGATTGATATTTTAGGAGAAGCGGCCGCGGTTGATTTGGGATTTGAGAACGGAGGAATCTTCGGGACCGAAAATCTCGATGCGCTCAATAACGCGATCAGTACCGTCAGCAGTAATTCGAATTTCGATGGGGTGATTAAGATGGTGGTTGCCGCTGGCGGCGCTCTCGATGCAGAGTTGAAAGAATTGGAAAAAGGAGACATTGATTGGAACACCGCTAAATTCGGCGGCCGGGTGTCTGGAGAAATTATCGGTAATGAATTAACCGGTGCGGCGGTCGGTAAAGCGGTTACCGCTTTGAAAGGGGCTGAGGAAGTCAATGAGGTTGCCCGTGGCGTTGAGGCGGTTGAAGAAGCGGCGACCGCCGGACGTGCTACAGAAGAAGTCGGAGAGGCGGTCACAACCGGCGAGCGTGTTGGAGAAGGCGCGAGCGCCGGAACTAAAACCGCGAAGTTGGAACCGTTTGAACCGCCGGGAACAGCAACGGTGGATGAAGCCGCTTCCGCCGGAAGCGCGGCAGGAAAGGCTGAAGATGTTCCGGTCGGCAGCGCCCCTAGAGAAACGCCGCCGGCGCGCGGACCGCCTGAAGGCGGCACAACGCCGACGGTCGAAAAACCGGCGCCGAAACCCAGCGAAGCCCCTGCTCCGGTGGCCGGAGAAATCCCGAAAGCCCCAGCGACCGGCGAACCTCCGCGTGCCGGGATCGGCGAGCATGGCGAGGCGACTTTTAAAACGGCCAACGGTACAGAAGTCACCATTAGGACCGGAGAAGAACTTGGTCACGGGGCGACCAGCACGGTTTATGTTGATCCGAATAATCCCAACAGGGTCGTGCGTATTACCGAATCCGGAAAAGGCGGCATTGCGAACGCGCCGGAGCTGGACGCGGCCGGACGCAGGGCTGTTGAGAGCATTCAAAAACCCGACGGGCCGATCCGGATCGTTGATAAAGGTGAACGGTATGTCGTCAATGATCCCAATTCTCCTTTGAACGGAAAAATTGTTGAAACCGGCGAACGGCTGCAAAACGGCAGCGCCGATAAATTTTTGCCCCAACAGGGCGGTCAAATGACCGAAGGCCAGGCCGTGGCCTTTGACCAGGCGACCCGCGAACTGAACAACAACGGTTACGCGTGGATGGATAATCATACCGGTAATTACGGTTTTGAAAAAATCCCGGGGACCGAAGATGGTTGGCGCGTGGTGGTTCTGGATCCGGGCGGGATCGTTCCCATGAAGGGGGCGACGCTGGCCGAGAAGGCGCAGAATGCCCGGGCCTTGCAGCAGGGGATGAATATTTATGAAGAAGGGACGGCGGAGTTTTTCAACTCGGCCAGCAAAGGTCTTAAAGAAAATTTTGTCAATGCGGAACGCGGAAGGATTATGCAGGAGTTCGGCGAGACCATTGATACGGCGGCGATGGGTATTAAAAGCCCGTATGATATTGCGTTTTATCCGATGGGTACGCTTGATTTCCAGAACGTCCAGAATTTAATGAAGATGTCTCCGGGCGACGCAGCGATTTTTTATGGAGCTCGTTAGAAAATGAAATAAACAATATTCTAAATGAAACGTTTTATTTCGATAACTTTATTTTTGGTGATGTTGGCTTCGCCGGTTTTTGCCGGTAAAAAGCCTGCGCCGCCGGCTTATCCTCCTGCCGCCGAACAGCAGTCGTTCACGGAACGGTATTGGCAAGCCGTCGATGGAGGGGCCAAAGCTTTAAAACAGTTTTCCGATGACGTCACCAACCATGGGACCATGGATGAAGTCAGGATGATGAGCAATTTGGAAAATGGAAAGGCCGCCGACGGAACTGAAGCGAAAGGATTTCGTGGTGATCCCAATGATCCCGGCCCTCAGGATTGGTCCGATTGGAATATTGAGACAGACGCCAATGGCAATGTCTCCGGTTTTAAGGAAAAAGATTTTGAACAAAAGGATACTGACGGCGATGGAGAAATTTCAGACGCAGAACGCAAGGCCTGGGATAAAAAAAAGAAAGAAGAAGACGACGCCCGCGGCGGCCCGCCGGGACATGTGCACCGCCCGCCCGATTGGGACAAGAACGAAGATGGGAAACCCGATCCTGGTTTTGAACTCGACTGTTATCAATGCAAACAACCGCCGATGACGGCGATGGATGAAGCAGATCAATGCCACGGTAACGAAGTTGGTCCCTGCGACAGTCATTCCTGCCCGGAGAATGAAAAATGCGAAGAATATACGGAAACAGGAAAAAATTACTCCTATATCTGTCATAGCTGTAATGAAAAAGATTCTTGTGAATTGAAAGGGTTTTGTTCCGATCCCAAATGCAACGGCCAATGTCCGCCGATCACCTGTGTGCCGATTGATGTCGATAAAAAGACCGGTCAGATCATCCCGACGAACCAAACCCGCGCACGCGATTCCACCGAACGCTGTTACACCTGCATGAAAGTCAAATGGGTTGAGGTCACCTGGATTGTCGTTATCGTGGAAACACCATATGGCCGATTTGTTTTGGACAAGGATAAAGGTTCGTCTTCCGGATTCAATCCGACCTCGATCATGGCCCTGGCGAAAGTCGACAAGGCCAGCGGCATGATCCAGAACACGATGGGCGAATTGAAATCGATTCAAAGTTTTCTCGGGGGATTCGGGGTGGGGATTGGGCCGATGGGGATCACCTCCACCGGAAAAGTCAGTATGGATCAGCTCTCGAGTTTGTTGGCGCAAAATTTGAAAAGCGGGGGGAGTTTCGGTGCGGATTGTTTTGGCAATGTCGTTGATGAAGCCGACAAAGACGCCGCTTCAAGTGGTACGCTTACCAGCACCGACATCAACGGCACCAGCACGGAACGTAAAAAAGACAAAGCCCGACGGGAAAGCGAAACCACGACTGAAGCGGACTTAAAAACCGCGGATGCCTCTGGTCCCCCGGCGGTCTCCGGGCCGATCGTCGCGTGCGGAAACGATGGACGGAATAAAGTCTTGAAGATTTACGATGCGAGCGGTGCGGTTGTCGATACGATCACCCAGTCCATGTTGAAACTGAATCCCGATATTATTACCGAGAAGCTGGGGATCGCGCAGCAGGCGACGGATTTCTTCTTGCAGAAAAGCGGATTCGATTTTGCCGGTTATGTGGAAAAGTTCACCGGACTTCCTTTGCGTCAAATCCAGTCGGTCGCCGCCCAAGTGGCCCAAGCCAAAGCCCAGCTTGATCAGGTCGTTGATAAAGCGGCTAAGAGTAAGAAAAAGAAAAAAGAAGAACCGATGATGATTCCTAATGATCCTTTATACAAACTTTCCGATACTGCCAGAAAGAAGGCGGAGGTCAAGAGTTCGACCACTCAGGTGGTTTTAGGAAGCCTGATGAAGATCGGAGATTCGACTTTGGGGGCCGGCAGCAATTATGTGGATGAGAAAAAAGAATCCGAGATCAAAGACCAATACGGAATCCGCGTTGTTGGATATACGCCCTATACCGATCCCGATTCGGCCTGGAATGTCGTGGACGCCAACCAGAAAAATGTGGTGGTGGCCATCGTTGATTCCGGTTTGGACATGACCCATGAGGACGCTCCGCAATATATCTGGACCAACCCGAAAGAAATCCCGGACAATAAGATTGATGACGACAAGGACGGCTTTGTGGATGATGTCCACGGCTGGAATTTTTTGAATGAGAATCAGGATTTTACCGACGTGCGCGGACACGGGACGTTTGTCGCCGGGATTATCGCGGCCAAACAAAATAATGGGCTGGGGATTGCCGGGATCAATCCGGGGGCGGTCATCATGCCCATCAAAGTCGCCGATGATGAGGGAGAGACGAATTCATTAAATATTTATCGCGGGATTAATTATGCCGTTGATCACGGAGCTAAGATCATCAATGTTAGTTTAGGCGGGCGCAGCATCTCGAGCCTTGAACAGGAAGCGGTGGAACGCGCCGGCAGTCTGGGGGCGCTGGTTGTCATGGCCGCCGGCAACAACGGAGAGGATTTGATGACCTTCGGACCGTCTTCCTCCAAACAGGCGCTTTCCGTCGGGCAGGTGGACTACAGCGGGGTGCGATCTACCGTGTCGAACTGGGGGGCCAATTTAGGCGTCCTGGCCCCGGGCGAAAAGATTTATTCATTGTGTTCCAAAGATAATAAACATGTGCTGCCTTCAATCCGCAAGGCCGGATATTATCAGCAGGATGGGACATCGTTTTCAACACCGATGGTGACCGCGACGGCATCCCTCTTGCTGGCCAGAGATCCGAGCCTCACCAACCGTCAGATCGCCGATATTATTTTAAGTACCGCGACCGATATGGATGAAAAAGGTTGGGATGGAATGACGGGCGCCGGACTTCTGAATGCTTCTGCCGCGTTGCGGGCCCAAGCGAGCAATAAATTGTTTGTCCTATTTACGAATATCCGGTTTAATCGTAATGTCGAAGATAAATTAGTCTCGGTGGATGTTTTCGGGACCGTCAACGGCGAATTTAGGGAATTTACCCTCGAGGTCGGTAAAGGCAAAAACGCCCGGAGCTTTAATCCCGTCGCCGGACCATTTAATCAACCCTATCGTTCCCAATTCATCGCCCGCTTGCCGGTCAAAGAGTTTCTGCGCGGCAGCAACGACTGGATCTTCCGCCTTAGAGTCATTGATCAAAGCGGACAGGAACACATCGCCACGACACCGTTTGCCTTTCCGAAGTGAAATCAGGGGCACGTGCGAATGGCACTGAGCTATTCATCTTTTCCTTTGTCAAAAAACTTCATAAAAATTCTCAAAAAATATTTGACAAAGAGAATTTTAGTAATAAAGATAAAGGAAATATTTATATCTTTAAAAAATTGTAAATTTCTAGCTAATCAAGAAAAGCGGAATTGGAGGTTTAGAGTTCTGTATGGGAAGCTCAATAACAACGAAAATTTAGCTAGGAGGCTTATATGTGGAAGTTTTTTAAAAAATTGAAGTATTGGCAAAAGGTTATTTTAGTTTCGGTTTTGATGTTAAGATTGTGTGTTTTTTCTGTCCCCAGGTACGTTTTTGCTCAGGCAGTTCCCCTTCCAGTATTAGATACCGATCATGATGGGATCCCCAATGATAAGGATCCTGATGTGGATGGGGACGGTATTCCTAATGGTAAGGACACTGATGTCGATGGGGATGGACAGGATAATGCTCATGACCTGGATGTCGATGGCGACGGACAGGATAATGCTCATGACCTTGATGTTGATGGGGATGGACAGGATAACGCTCATGACACCGACGTTGATGGTGATGGCCAAGACAATGCCCATGATATGGATGTGGATGGGGACGGCCAAGATAATGCTCATGACCTGGATGTCGATGGCGACGGACAGGATAATGCTCATGACCTTGATGTTGATGGGGATGGTAAAGATAATGCCCACGACGCTGATATCGATGGGGACGGAACGTCTAACGCAGATGATACAAATGCTGGAGGGTATACCTCAGAAATTGGCGATCAGGGTGGTAGCGCAGAGGTTGGCGATCAAAGTGGTGATGTTGGGGCCGGTCAAGAGAGCGGTGGTTCAGAAGAAACTACTCAAACGGAAGAGGCCACCGGAGAGGAAGCAACAACTGAATCCGAAGAAACTGCTGTAGATGAAGAGGAGGCTGCTGAGCCCGAAGAGCCAGTTGAACCTGAAGTAACTTTTGAGCCATCAGATGTCCAGGAAGAACAAGCCGTAGAGACTCAAGTTGAGACACCAACATGTGGGGACGGGCAGACATTAAATCCAGAGACCAATCAATGTGAATAAGGAGGATTGAATGTGGAAATCTTTTAAAAAATTGAAAAATTGGCAAAAGGTTATTTTAGTTTCTGTTTTAGTATTAAGATTGTGTGTTTTTTCTATTCCCAGGTACGTTTTTGCCCAGGTAGATTCTCCCCCTCCCCCAGATACAGATCATGACGGTATTCCCAACTCGCAAGATCCAGATATAGACGGAGATGGGACCCCGAACATGAATGATAAGGATGTCGATGGGGATAGCCAAGACAATGCCCACGACACAGATGTTGATGGCGATGGACAAGATAATGCTCATGACACCGACGTCGATGGCGATGATCAGGATAACGCTCACGATACAGATGTCGATGGTGATGGGCAAGATAATGCCCACGACACGGATGTTGATGGTGACGGACAGGATAATGCCCATGACACTGACGTCGATGGCGACGGACAAGACAATGCCCATGATACTGATGTCGATGGGGATGGACAGGATAATGCCCACGACACGGATGTTGACGGTGATGGGCAAGATAATGCTCACGACGCTGATGTCGATGGTGACGGACAGGATAATGCTCATGACCTGGATGTCGATGGGGATGGACAGGACAATGCCCATGATACTGATGTCGACGGCGACGGACAGGATAATGCCCACGACACTGATGTGGACGGCGATGGACAGGATAATGCTCATGACACCGACGTTGATGGCGATGGCCAAGACAATGCCCATGATAAAGATGTTGATGGTGATGGGCAAGATAATGCCCACGACACGGATGTTGATGGTGACGGACAGGATAATGCCCATGACACTGACGTAGACGGCGATGGCCAAGACAATGCCCATGATACTGATGTCGATGGCGATGGACAGGATAACGCCCATGATACTGATGTCGATGGTGATGGGCAGGATAATGCTCATGACACCGACGTTGATGGCGATGGCCAAGACAATGCCCATGACGCTGATGTCGATGGGGACGGTCAAGACAATGCTCATGATAGTGATGTCGACGGCGATGGTACGTCCAATGCGCAGGATACAGATGTTGATGGGGATGGAACTCCTAATAATGATGATAGCAGTGCCGGAGGTGATACCTCAGATACTGGTAATCAAGGTGGCGGAGATCAAGGCGGTGGTGATCAAGGCAGTGGCGATCAAGGTGGCGGAGATCAAGGCAGTGGCGATCAAGGCGGCGGAGATCAAGGTGGCGGAGATCAAGGCGGTGGTGATCAAGGCGGTGGTGATCAAGGTGGCGGAGATCAAGGCGGTGGTGATCAAGGTGGCGGAGATCAAGGCGGCAGTCAAGACTCTGGCGGATAAGATGATGGTCCTAGGACTTTGTCAAACCCGTTTTTCATAGTTGATCCCGCTATATTTTTAAGGAAATCAACTATTAAAAATAAAATTGACAAAGTCCTTAGGAAACCCTGGAATCAGAACCTCAGAAAGGTTAATTCAATGAAAGGTTTAAAGTATTTTGCTATTATTGCGTCCTGTCTAAGTTTATTGCTTTCTCCTTTATTTTCCTACGCCAATGAAGGAGCCGTTACACAGAATCATCCGCGAAATACAGTTACTAAAAAAGCCTCCCAAAAACCCAAAAAGCCAAAATCAAAATGGTCTGGAAATTTTTCCAGCGGGTTTGAATACAACACAAATGCCACTTCCGAATCTATCAAACGCCCGGTGCCTTCTG
>JAHFFY010000030.1 GCA_023247705.1 Candidatus Omnitrophota bacterium
TTCAATCGTTTTAGACGTTTGGTTGTTCGTTATGAATATCATCCTGAGAATTTTCTGGCTATGGTTCAGTTAGCTTCAATACTTATGCTCGTTAAACTCTATTTATGAGATGGATTCTATATTTATGCCCAAAATAACATGGGCCACCTTTTTAATTAGTTCCTTGCCTTTGACGACACCCCCCATATATATATGTAGAAAATTTGCGTTTTTGACATAAATTTTATTTTCTACCGACGAGAAGGCCAATTCGAAAAAAACAAAAAAGGCTATTCCGTTTTTGCTGCAGCTAGTGCGCCAGGAATAGCCTTTATAATAATTTGTAGGATTGTCTCGTCAGATAATCCGGCAAAGAGCGGTACAAATACAAAGAGAGTCCAATTATACCCCAAACTTTTTAAAAATCAATACCCCGACCCCAAAAATTTTAAAATTTTTTCTTCTGACCATCGGTAATCCAAGAACAGGCCATGTTTAACAAAGTCGGGATGAAGGCAAGATAAAGGGTGTTAAACAGACCCCATTTTCCTGTAAGAAAAAATGCCGTTTGTTAAACGCGGTGGGGGGTTTTGTTTAACAAATGTTAAACATGTTTAACATTTGTTAAACGGACGTTAAAATAGCTTTTTAGATGGTTTTTAGGGCTGAAAAGGGAATCTTACTGATAGAAAAACGCTCATGAAAAAAATTTAAACGTTGTATCACCGAAACAGCAAATTAAACTATTCGGTCAGGATTATCTCCCGGCTTATAGTTTCCCCCGGGCAAAACACCAAAATTATTTTCATCTTGCGGAATCGGTAAATCCGAAAGCAGATGAACAATGACCATCATCGTGCGGATATCTTGGCAAATACCGATGTCACCGGTATGATTCACACCCTCCACTGTATATTCTTTTGATTTGGCCATATAGAGGTCTTCAATCCCTGCACGATTTAAAATGGCACTCCCTTTGACCACAAAATCCTGAGTGCCCTTCAACTGATAAAGCTGCTCAACGCGTTCTAAAAATAATTTGCGATTTTCAGGCGTATTAATCAATTGAATTGGTGGATAATCTGGGTCTAAATTTTTCCCTTGTTCGAATTGAGCACCTTTTAAAGGATTAATATGATTAATCAAATCCTTGATGACAGATTTTGATGCAGAGTATCGTATTCCGCCAAAATTATCGCCCCAGTGCGGAGTCGCTACAGTGATGCATTTCGAACAACTAAGCAACGGATCATTGCCCTGGGTGATGGAAGCGCGGATATCAAGTCCTCCCATACTATGACCAACCGCATCAAATTTTTGCTCCGTACCGATACGTTTCCGGATTTTGAGCTTAAGTACTTCACCGAAATCGAGAAAACTTTTGCATTTTATTGATTCCAAAACAAAATTAACAAAAAACATATCCTCTGGGTTAGTAAAATTTGTTTAAGAACTCCCCTAAGCGGTTGCCAACACCCACACCACTCATCAGTCCATCCGGGGACAAAAAACACAGGACGCTTTAAGCTAAGCTTCTTTGTTTTATATAAATCAAACAAATCTTGCGCCTTGCGTTTTTCCGCCAGACGTTTTTGTTGTTCTAGTTGAAAAGGGTCGTCATTTGCCATTAAATTCACTTAATTAATCCCAGACATGAGCAGTTTGGGAATTATAAAATTCGATACTTAGTTCTTTTCCGCGCTTCATTTTTACCAACCATTGCTTTCTTCTGTGCACCATATACTCTGTTGATTGAATTATTGATTTATTTTTCAGGTCATTAGGATCACCAAAAATTCCGATATACAATCTTTCAAGAAGCAAATTATCAGAAATCGCATTTAAAATATGCTGGTCGCTGTTTCCCAATGACAATCCAAATATAACAAGTGCTTGTTGAATGCGCTCAAGCTTTCCAAGACAGTACGTTAAATACCCGCTGGAATGAATTTGTTTAAGTTTTTTGTCGGGGTTACCTTCTGCCACAAAATGAGGGTATTGATTTCTTTTTAATCCCTCCCTAACCAGCTCAATAATCGGAATATCCGTTCTCTTCCAGCTATGTTTCCGAATTTCACCATCTTCAATATAAATGTGAAGCCCTCCATGTAAAAATAATATCCCTTTTTGGTCGCCCAAATGTTCGTGAAAAACTAAATATGGCGCTGCTGGATCATCTATCGAAGCCCTAAAGCCATCTCTCTCGTTTAACTTCTCGGAACCATGCCTAGCAATCCAATAAAGGAGCAAATCATAGTTTGTTGTAAATACCGTCTTATAAGGTTCGATAAAGCTAACACATTGATCTCTTCGACGTCTATCAATTAAATTGGAATGTGCTAAATGCTTTTGAGCTATCGCTTTGACTAAAGCCTCTTTGATAGTTTGAAGATCGTCCTCCATCGAGAACTCACTTCTTTTCCCATAGATGAGTTTATAATGTCCTCTCAACCAAATCGCATCATCGAGCAACCGCATGACACCCTCAAAATTATTAATTCCGAGATATTCGAATACTTTAATAAGATTCTCAGACAGCCCGTTTTGTTTCACATATTCGAATAGATTCCCGTAATCAAAAATCGGGTCACATGCAATGCTAAATCCATTACCGAGAAGTAGATGCTTTGTCTCCGGAAGCTTTTTTAATACATCCCGATAGTCTAAAGGTTTTATATTCAAAAATTCCCCCACACTAAAAATCAGCTTTTAAAATTTCGTCTTTTCTCTTTTCCCAATCTTTTATTGCACTTTCAAAATCAAAAACGCCATCTGACGAAAACCCAGTTAAATCCTTATACGTTTCCAACGCCATTTTGCTGACACATAATGAATTTTCTTTCTCACCCATAAGGCCTACAAGCTTTTTATAAAAATCTTCCTTATTTACAGAGTCTTTATCCGGTGCTGTTTTAATATTTCTCAAAATACATGCGGCCCGTGCGCGTTCATCCATCCGTCGGTGCGGGTCAAGATGAGTAATTACATTTCCTGCAAGAAAACCTTCGGAGTTCTCCATTCCTTTACTACAGGAGGGAATCGCATGAGATTTGCATATCACAGACCATGTATCAATATTCCCCCTCATAATGTCTGTACGGTAATCATCTTCCACTCTTTTGATTTCGGCAGAGATCAACTGGCTGGTCTTCGGGTCCATGATCGCATTCTTCCAATTTAATAATTGATAATATGCTTCACGGCTACCCAAATATTCATTGCTCCAGAGGGCCCGCCTTCCGAAAGCCGTTATCTCATCAGCAGAAGGTAAATCAGATTTATTTTTAGAATCCATATATATTTTTTGCTCTTTAATATATGTAAGCGAGTTGTTGTTACCCGTAGCAACATTTTTGAGATTATTGTTCCAGACGGTATTCATGATACTGGCTTTATTTATTTTTTCCTTAGCATCATCTTTCCAAAAATTTTCTGTAATAATCCTCCAACAAAAAAGGACAGCGAGCCCACCAACAACCGTCACTGTAAGACCTTGAATTAACCAACTCGGTGTAAGATTTAGGTTTGTTAAGGAATGCCAGTCAATTTTGGGTCTAAAAGAAATGCATGTTGCCTTGATTTTGGTTAGGGCATCCTGAAGCTTCCTTTTTATTCTCAATCGAGGCAACGATAGTAATATTCTTCTTTTTACAATCAAAGTCTATATTGATGAATCTATGCTTATCATCTTTATCAAAAAAACTTATTTTAAAATCTTCCCAGAGATTGGCGGCATTCGTCACCATAGCATTTCCAAATCCTTCTTGGCTTTCGCTACTATTCCAGTGAGCACTCATGTACTCATTGATGACAGTTTTTGATACGCTACCTCTAAATGTTCGGAGACTTAAAGGATCGTATAGATCTCTTAAGACATTGGACAACTCTTGCCAGTTAATTTCTGAATACGATCCTCGAACTTTATATGATGAATAGTTCATTATGTCGTCAGTAATTCCCTATTAAACGCCCTCTGCATGAGGGAGTTGAAAAGGTTTTGGAGCTGGGTTTCGGATTGTTTTTGTTTTTCCTTCAAGCGTTCGACTTTTTGAACAAGGTCGACGAATTTTTGTTGTTCGGGTAAATTAGGAATAAATATCCTTAATTGCTTAAGAGAACTAATAGGCAATTGCGGCTGGGCGCATCCAGACGAAATGCTTGATATTTGATTCTTGATATATTCAGTTTTAAACAAGTGATATAGAAAAGTGAGATTTAACGCCTTTAAATTTGGCCTTAAGATCACCATTCCCGAATTTATCCTTACATTTTGAAAAGGAACCGAATCATCGTATATGGCCACATTCCCGACGGTTCCTCTGGTTGTTAAAATCAAATCATTTCTTCCAATCTTTCCTTTTTTTAGCTGACTGTCCTTTTCTTGCGAAATAAACATTCGAGACTCAAACGAAAAACCTTCCTTGGTAACATTCTTTGTATTCAAAAATAAACAATACCCAGTCTCAAAAAACTCATTCTGTTTTGGATAATTACTCCCTCTATCTCCATCAATAATGGAGATGTCGGCATCCCCTAAAGCAACTATTTCCCACCTAAATTTCTTTTTTTGCGGATCCCCGAACATCTCCAAAAACGCCGATTTGAGGAATTCGTCGGCGAGGCGGAGGGTTTGGCGGCGTTTTTCGAGGGTGGCTTCGGCTCGAGTTAAAATCTTGGCTATCTTTCTTTGAATAGTAATTTCTGGTAAGAAAACTTTAATCTGATTCATCCGTTGCTGATTAAGCTTCCCTCTGGTTGTCCCAGAAATGTGGCTTCGCAAATCTACATAATTTAGAAAATACATTAGAAAACGGATATCCGTATTCCTTCTACATCGTAATACATGAGCATGGTTATTAACCCAACTTTTACCAGAGATAATATAAGCGCATCTTTCGTTCGGCCCCCATGAACCTCCGTCCTCTGACAAGAGCAATAATTTTTCATCAAACAACGATTTGTCTATAACGCCAACTCGACCATTTGCTCCGTAATAAGGGATATCGCCCTTTCGCTTTTGCCTTTCTTCATCACTTACAGGGATCCGTAGACTATCTAAACAATCTACAATTTCACCCAACTCAGCATAATTTGAGTGGATAATCATAGTGACCGTGATATTTCTTCAAGCGCTGTTGAAATTTCTGCTTCAAGCGCTGTAGTTTTTTCTAAGATGGCTTTGGGCGTTTCATACTGCACCTCCTCATACTCCACCGGCTTATATCGTGAAATAGAAAGGTCATATTTATTCTCGCGAATTTCTTTCACATCCACCCAAAACCACTTCTCCCCTTTGCCGGGCGATTTCTTTTTGTCGCGGGTGTTCCACTTGGCGATGATGTCGGGGATGTCGTTTTTATCCGGAGTTTTCGTGCGTTTATCATCCAGCGAAAACCCATCAGCCTGCATGTCGTAAAACCATACTTTATCCGTTGTGCCGCCTTTGGCGAAGATCACGACGGCCGTTGAGACGCCGGCGTAAGGCTTGAACACGCCTGAGGGCATTTTGATGATGCCTTGCAGTTCGTTTTCTTCGACCAGCATTTTACGCGCCTCTTTATGCGCGTTGGAGGAGCCAAACAAGACACCATCGGGAACAATGACCCCGCACTTGCCGCCCACGATCAATAACTCCACAAAAAGATTCATGAACAACAATTCCGTTTTTGTGGTTTTGAGTTTCAGCCGGTCGGAAATATCGCTTTTATCGATGCTGCCTTTAAACGGTGGATTGGCCAGGACGATTTCATATTTTTCTTTTTCCTCATAGGCCTTTGAAAGTGTATCGGTGTAGCGGATATTGGGTTTATCAATCCCGTGCAGGACGGCGTTCATGAGCGCGATGCGCACCATGGTCGTATCGAAATCAAACCCGTGCAGGGCTTTTTCCTTAAGAAACGCGCGTTGTTTTTTATCCGTGATCTTATCGCCCACCAGGTGATGCGGCACGCCGTCTTCATCAATTTCCAGAACGTCGGGCGAGGTGTTTTCTTTGAGGATATGCTGATAGGCATTGATCAAAAATCCGCCGGTTCCACAGGCCGGGTCGCAGATGCGCTCCCCCAAGACGGGATTGACCAGCTCGACAATCATGCGGATGATATGACGCGGCGTACGGAATTGTCCGTTTTTACCCGAAGATTTCAGTTCACTTAAAAGATATTCGTAAATGTCGCCCTGTGTGTCCTGGTTCTGTTGGGTGATGTTGAGCTCATCGATGATCTTCACGGTTTCCTGCAATAAAGACGGCCGGGGGATCATAAAAACGGCGTCTTTCATCGACTGGCTAAAATGGTGATCGTCATCCTTTAAAGTCTTAATAAAGGAAAAAACCTTATCTCGCACATGGGTGATCATTTCCTCGGCGGGCATATTGATCCAGTATGACCAGCGGCAGTTTTCCTGTCCTTTGTAAATGGAAATATATTTTTCATTTCGCCGCTCGGCGGCCTTTTTATGCTGAAGGTCCATATCCTCCAAACGTTTCATAAAAATAAGATAGGACATCTGTTCGATGGCTGTCAGAGGATTGGCGATCCCTCCTTCCCAAAATTTATTCCAAAGACGTTTGATCTGGTTTTTAAGTTCCGGTGCTAACATGAGTTTTTCCTTTTATTTTTTAATCCATTTAGCGCCGCGGCCTTTACCCGTCGAGTAAATGGCATCGGCATCGCGTAATTCGCGCAAGACAACACGGATCATGTCCCGGCTGATATTCGGACAGGCCTGTTCGATATCGGAAATGGAAAACGGTATGACCGCCTTATTGACGTAGGTACGAATTTGTTCCGTCTTGGATTTTTCTTCACGAACAACGCCAACCCTCGACTCCAGTTCCTTATACGCGGCAATCAAAACCCCATAAAAATAATGTAACCACGGCTCAATATCGTGTTTTTGTTCATGCCAGCCTTGCGATGAGCGTTCCAATGTTTCATAATACGTTTCTTTGCTTTGCTCAATGATGCGTTCCAAACTGATGTATTTACCGACCTTGTAACCGGCGTGATACAAAAGCAATAAGCATAACAATCGCGCCGTACGACCGTTGCCGTCCTGAAAAGGGTGAATACATAAATAATCCAAAATAAAAAGCGGGATTAACACCAACGGCGAAAAATTACGCTGCTTTGACACAAATTGATAGGCATTAACAAGACCTTCCACATACAGATATGTCTGGCCGGCGGGCGGCGGCTGGAAACGCACCCGAGTGCTTCCATCTTTCAAACGATCGACAATCAAATTATCTTCCCATTTAAATTCGCCCCCGGATTGGCTGGTGTACTTGTATAAAAACTGATGAAACATCGAAATCGTATTCAGTGAGACGGGGACAGCTTTATAATTCTCATGAATATATTTCAAGGCATCTCTATAGCCAGCCACTTCTTCTTCCGGCCGATTGCGAGGTGTTGATTGTTGTTCAACGATATCCACAACGCGGTCATGCTTGACATTAATTCCTTCAATGCGGTTAGACGATTCCACGCTTTCAACCTTGGCCTGCTCAACGAGTTTTTCTAAGACATCCCTGGATTGCCTGGCATATAACGCTTCCTTGCCTTTATACTCAGATAACGCGCTGGTGAGATTCAGCAATTGTGGCGTGATACGAATTTTATTTAAGTATTCTTCGGAAAAAGATTTCATTTAGCCTGCGCTCTTTCGTTAAAGAATTTGATCACTTCATCCAGATCATCCTTGGAAAATAACCGCTCCACCGCGCCCGTGCCAAAGGCTTCAACAGGCCCTTCATAAAAATCGTCGATTTCCAGCAGTTCATGACGGCGGATTTTGGCCAGAAACACATTTTTGATGACGCGCAGAAAGCGCGTCTGGTCGGTATTGTAATTATGCGCAATAATGAAGGCATCAAAGCTCTCAGCGATTTCATCTTCCTGACTTTTGAATTTATATTTTCCAAAAATGGATTTGATAAACTGAACCAGGGTCCCAAAGGGCTGGTTGTAGGCCTCGCGCAATTTATCTTCGGTAATGTACAGCTCAGGACTATTGAGAGTATTTTCCAGCGCTTCCAAGTCCTGGTCATTGACCGGTTCATCGTTACGGATTTTGATAATGGCTTGTTCCTTATCCGCCAATTCTTTGACCCGCTTTTCGACCTTTTCTTTATAAATGTGAACATACTCGCCCTCGCCGTTGGGCCCGAACTCAATCCATTTACGCTCGATGATTTGGTCATCCAAATCGAATTCAATGATTTTTTGCCCATCGGAGCGTTTATATTTCATGATGGGCGATAACTTTTGCTTGGATTCACGGATATTGTTGACAGCAAGACTGCTCCAGAATGCATCGGAGGCGGTTTTGAAAATCGTCTCTTCCTCACGTTTGACAACTTGGAGTGTCATAGGTAATAATTTCAAATCATCTTTAATAGCGTTTTTAAGATCAAGCATTCTTCGTTCGTCTTTATTCAGCAGGGCGAGTTCAAGTTGTTCACATTTTAATATGAAGGAATATTCGTTGTAATTGACATCTTCTAGGAAGCGCAGCAAGGGTGCCAGATGGTCATATAAATAGTCGGTATCCACATTGATCCAGAATTGTGAGCTGGATAATCTTTGCAGGACATCTTTTCTTTCTTTGATGCTGATTGAATCTTTGGGAAGCTGGTCGAGCATTGCCTGTAATTCTTTTTTGACGCATTCAATCTCTCTCTGATCCGAACGTTGAAGATAAAATCGTAAACGGTTGATTTTGGCTTTAAACACCCGCGAGGTAATAGCGTCTTCCATAGGTGGGACTTCGCCTTCGGGTTTTTCGCCAAAGTACTCAAAGTTATTCCAGTGATCGATAATCAAAAAATTTTCTTTATGCGGGCACCAAGGCTTCATATCATTTTTGTTTAACGTGCGCGTCCCACGACCGATCATTTGCCAGAATTTGATTTTACTAAAAACCGGCTTGGCAAAGACCAGATTCACCACTTCTCGGATATCGACGCCGGTATCCAGCATATCCACAGAGATGGCAATTCTGGGATAACTTTCATTCTCAAATCGTCCCAGAAAATTATCCGCCCGCGAGTCTTCGGAGACTATAACTTCGGCCAACCTTCCCTTGTATTGCGGATAGAGGCGATCAAAGGCATCCAATAAACGGTAGGCGTGATTCTTGGTCATGGCAAAGATGATGGTCTTGCCGGGGAGGGTTCCGGTGTCATCCTTATAACAGACTTCCATGAATTCGCGAACCATGGCCTCGTGCGTGCCGGTGTTGGTGAAGCGTTTCTCAAACTCCGTCCCTTCAAAATTTAATTCATCCAGCGTCTTGCCTTCTTCCACTAATTTCTTTTTAACCGCCGGTGGAATTTCGTCTTCACGCAGACCTTTGATCTGAAAAGACGTCTTGGCGTGGTAAGGAACAAACGGAAGCAGATACTTTTCTTCAACGGCTTTTTCATAGGAATAATTGAAAAAGTTTTCTTTGGGATTATTTTTTAAATCTACTTCAAAATAACGAAATGTATCGCGTTCGATGAATTGGGCGGGTGTGGCGGTCAGGCCGATTTGAATGGAATCAAAATACGAAAGCACGTCTTTCCATTTATTGTAAATGGAACGGTGGCACTCATCAGCAATCACCAGATCAAAAAAACCAGGTGAGATGTCTTTATAACACTCCATCATGGTCTGGATGGTCGCCGCATAAAGACGTTTTTCAGCGTTGAACTGTCCTGATGTAATCTTGCCGCAGCTTTCAGTAAAGAAACCTTGAAATCCTTTTTTACCGTAGGCCTGATCCCGAAGGACTTTACGGTCTGTTAAGAACAAAACGGTATTGATACGCTTGGCTCTTAAAAGACAGTCGATGATCGCCATGGCCGTACGCGTTTTCCCTGTTCCAGTGGCCATGACTAGGAGAAATTTACGGCGGCCATTTTGTATTCCTGATAATACGGCGCGGATAGCTTCGGCTTGATAAGCGCGATCAGCAATATCGGGATTGATTTTGATACCGGATAAAATTTGGGCGGATTCTTGTCTTTGAAAATAGAGCCGCTCTAAATCTCTTCTTTCAAAAAATCCGTAAACGAGACGGGGAGGATATTGCTGGCGATCCCAAAACAGGATATCTTCGCCGTTGGTCAGAAATATAAAAGGTTCGATGCCGAATTTAACTTTGATATTTTCGGCATACCCATCAGCCTGCTTTTGACCTAGATGGGCATTTTTGCTAGTCCGTTTGGCTTCTACAATCGCTAAGGGATGTTCATCACGTCCAAGTAATAAATAATCGGCGTATTCATGCTCTGGGCCGTAAGGTGCGGTTGGTTCGGCAATGCCAGAACTCCAAACTTTTTCCATTTCAAATTCTTCGCTGTACCGATAAAGTCCATCTTTACTCCAATGGGCTTTGGCCAAGGCTTTATCAATATACTCTTTACGAGTCTGTGTCTCATTCATAGGAGGTAACTATATCATAAAGTAGGTAACAATGCAATATATTACCCTATTTATGAGGCTAATTACCTATTTTCAGGACGAAAAAGCCGTTCTTGTGACTTACACTACATTTTTGATAATATCACTCTTGTAGTGTAAGAACCATTGTGTCAAACCAAAATTGTCATACAAGTGAGTGAATTCTCGAATATGTATGATAACTATGGGACTGAAAAATTTAAGATGGTTTTTTGTCTTGGCGGAGGCCGTTTGAGCTTATTGGAATAGCAGTTTCCCTAACTGCGAGCACATATTGATAAGTACATACATTTAGGGAAAAAGGTACGTCATAATCGCTTCCCAAAATACCCATACAATTTTATACTGGAAGTACATATTTGTATGCTTTTCACGAAAAAATCCTGTGCTAAAAATGTGCTAAATCCGTGCTAAAAAATAGCGCAAAATAGCACAACGAGGAATAATCGGTAACACGCACGATTTTAGAGATTTATCGGCAGGGAACCCAATTGCAAGAAAAAGAAGGACTTACAACAGTTTTAATTTGCGAGGGTTATAAGAAAATCGAGGATTTTACGACGAGCATCGGACTTTTCAGATTAAGAGTCAGATGCTCTACCAGATGAGCTAATGGCCCGAAGCTACCACTATAATTTTTAAGAAAAGCTTTGGGCCATCCTGCGTAGCTCAAACATGAAAATATTTGAGCGAAGCGGGATGGCCTTTGTAAATTCTATTTTCAATTGTAAATTCGGGTCAAAAATCGGGCTTCACTATACCAAAATTCTTTAATGGTGTAAAGGTAGAAAACACCAGGGTATTGATGCATCCGGACATTGAGTTTATATTTGAAAACGTCCCCAAGCAAACGCAACTAACAATCTATTTTCTCAGGCGTCTCAAATTTTATTTCCGAAACCCGCGGCGGTTGGTGTCTTATGGAAAAAAATGCATAACGCCTCAATCAATCTTTGCGTTCACCTGCGCATCAGATATTTTTGAACCTGGGCAAGGATCTCCCTGTCCTGGGGATGCGTTTTCAAAATCTTGATTTCAGAGAACCGAAACCACCCCATGCCCTGGCCTTCCTGTAATTTCAAATATTTTTTTTCAAGGCAGTGTTCGATGAAAACATAACGCGGGACATGCAGGATTACGCCGTCTTTTTTCTTAATAACCTCATCCTGGGCTACTAAACAAGGATTACGCAACCGGTAGGAAAGCTCCTCTCTGGTTTCTCTTTGAATGGTTCGCTGTGGCGTTTCGCCAGCTTTCGATCCCCCGCCGAAAAATCCCCAGACGCCAGGAAAATTCGTCGCAGTGTCGGACCTTTGTTGCAACAGAATGCGCCGGTCGTCATCGTACAAAATGATGTGCGCGCTGTAACGTGAGATTGTCTTGATGGAAAATGACATAACTTTTCTCTTTAATAAATCATCGGGTTTGTTCAAATTTTCAATATAATAACACGCTACGTCAAAATCCATCCGCTATTTTCCAATAAATCTTTTTGCAAAAAATATCAAACCCAAGAACAAGACCCCATAAAATGAAATGGGGAAAACAATCCAAGATATTTTGGATCACGTTATCCCCATTCACAAAATTGCATGCTATCCCGTTAAACACACCCAGCGTTTTAAGGAAGAATAAACCTCGCGTCCATGACGCTGGAGCCGTTTTCATAAAACGCGCTGTCGGCTTTTAACGCAGCAACGGTCGTGACGGCACTGGTATAAAAAACCGTCCCGTTCTTTTTGTAAACAATCGTATTCCCTGTTCGTTCCACCCGGAATTTATCGCCGGTGGCATAATTGCCGAACGTCCCGCGGTTCACGCCCTTTTCATAAACATATATCTTTCCGTTGTTAAACAGATAAACAGCGTATTCAATGGACGTATATTGAGCATCCAAATTACTCGATGATAACCCGCACATCCTGGCTTTATTGGTTTGTGTTGCGGTAAATTCGAGCAATCCGTTACCAGAAAAACTCTCGGTCGAAGCCGCACCGCCGTTGCCCCAGCCCAACGCAGCCGTCTTCGTTAATGTCGTGCCGGTCACACTGACCCCCACCAAATCCGTCCAGACGACCGGTTTAAACGTTAGCGTCACAACATTGGACGCCGGACCCGCGCCCAAAGCATTGATCGCTACCACATGTATTTGATATCTCACCTCTGGTGTTAACCCGCTGAGAGTAGCCCCCGGGGAGGCGTCATCGTTCAGGACACTGGCAAAACCGCCGCTGGCCACCGTCCCGTATTGAATCTGATAACCAGTGATCGGACTTCCGTTGTTTGCTGGAGCGTCGCACATTAAATTAACGTCCGAACCGTTCACGCTGGCGGTCAGATTGGTGATCGCTCCCGGCGGCCCCACGATCAACCCTTTAATCTTGCCATCCGTAATCTTCGCTCCGCTGGTATAAAAAGCGCAGTCCGGCACCAAAACGCCGCTGCTGGGAACAGTGCTGGTGTAAAGCAGAGTGTTATTCCGTTTATAAAAAATAGTATTGCCGGATCGTTCGACTCTTAATTTATCTCCGGTCTGATATGTGCCGAATGATCCTTTACTGACCCCTTTCTCATAAACATAAAGCGTCCCGTTGGAATACGGATAGATCGCGTAATCAATCGTTGTGTAATTGGCATCCTGATTTTTAGACGAAAGTCCGCATATCCGCACGGTGTTCGTCTCATTGACGGTAAACTCCATGCCCGCGTTTTTGTCAAACGTTATTAAAGAAGCCGCTCCGGCATTGCCCCAGCCAGTTGCCGCGGTCTTAGTCACCGTTGCCCCGTTCACACTCACTCCCAACTGATCCACCCAGGGAATATCGTAAGAGGTCTCGGGAGTAATCAAAACGACATTCGAAACCAGTCCACTCCCCAAGGCATTCTTGGCTAAAACGCGAAACTGATACGCCACCCCGGGCGTCAACCCGGACACCGTTGCCCCTGCCACAACGTCGTCATTCAAGATATTCCCAAAACCACCGCTGGCCACTGTTCCATATTGAATTTCATATCCGGTGATCGGGGCGCCATTATTGGCCGGCACGTCCCATTTCAAATCTATGCCTTGATCAACCGAACTGGCTGTCAAATTTTTGACCATCCCCGGTGCGCCGACCGTTAAACCGATCATTTTTCCATCCGATATCGTGGCTCCGGAAGAAAAAAAAGCACAGTCCGCAAGCAAAGTTCCAGCGCTCGGGACAGTGCTCGTATAAAAAATGCTGCCATTCTTTTTATAAACAACCGTGCTTCCGACCCGTTCTATGCTGAAACGATCCACGGTTTGATATGTTCCCAAGGATCCGCGGTTGACACCCTTCTCAAAAACATAGAATGTTCCGCCGCTATAGAGGTAAATAGCGTAGTCAATCGTTGTGTAATTAGCATCTATATTTTTCGCAGACAATCCACACATCCGGGAGGTATTTGTTTCGCCGGCTTTAAATTCAACCCCGCCATCCCCATCAAAACTGATGTCTGAGGCCGCACCGCCGTTGCCCCAGCCGTTAGCCGCGGTTTTCTGTAATTGTAATATCGGCTGACTAAAATTCATACCGACCAAATCAATCCAGTTCATATCAATCGGTGCAGACGGCGCTGGGAGAAATTGTTTCAAAATATTAATTAAAGCGGTGTTCGCCGTATGATAACCGCTCGTGCCGTATTTGCCGAATTTCCGGGCCAGGGTGCCCCAGTCATCGTTGAGCGTGTTAGGCAAAGGTTCATCGTAAGAGGAATGGACATAAAGTCCCCAATCTTTACCAATGGCTGGGCTGGGATTAACTTTATACGACCACATCATCCAACTCCAATTTTTATTCTTATAAGTATTTAAATGCAAATCCCAAATATCCTTCTCGCTGAATCCGTTAAATTCACCGATCAAAACCGGGACGTTATAATTCTGTTGTTTGGAAAACTGGACCTTGCCGCAAAATTTGTTGGGATCGGTGGCGCAATTCGGATCGTTACCGTCGATCAAATACTGCTGGTGCTCCGGGAAGCTGAGCGTGCCAATAATATTACCGGCTGCATCGAAACGAAAACCGTAATAATGAAATTCATATTGAACATTTTGCCAGTTGTAATTCGCAGGCGGCGGCAACGTATTCCAGTCCAGTTCGGAAGGGATCGATTCCATGACGATCAAATGCTGCGGGTCGATCGCCCGGATGGCTTGATATAGACGGTTATATAATGTCCATAAACCGTTGGCATCGGCAAACGGATACGCGCCGGCTCCGAAAGGTTCATTCAACAAATCATAACCAACGACCGTCGGATTATCCTTGTAATGGGTGGCTAAAGATTCCCAGATCTGTTGAGTCTGATCGCGGTAGATTTGTCCTTGAGCATTATTATCAAACAAATGGTTCTGGCCTTTTTGACCGCTGTGCGCTTCGGCATTTTGTCCGCCGGGCGCTCCATGCAGATCCAAAAGGACATACATCCCGCGGTCAGCGCACCATTGAACGACCCGATCAATATAAGTGTAGTTGGTGAAATGTCCTTGATCCTCGTCGTTCACCAAGGCCTGAAAGTAAATGGGCAGACGAACCACATTCACGCCCATCTGCATCAGGAGATCGAAATCGATTTCCTGAATATAAGCGTTCGCGTAGCCCTGCAAAAGCGCCTTGGCCAATCCCGCACCAAAATGGTTTTGGAAATTTTCTCTAATATGAAAATCATCCGAATCGCATTTAAAAATTGTTTTCCCCGGATTGTTCAGATCAGGCACAAATCCACAATCAATTCCGTTGAATTCCGTTTCCATCAGAAGAAAATTACCCAGGTTCACACCTTTCAGCGTGATCGCATCGCCTTGGCCATTCATTTCCCGCAACTCCGTCCCCACCGCCTTGACATAACCGCCCTGCGGTTGAAAAGAGATCGCCGGTGACCACTGTGTTTGGTCAAGCACCGTTCCATTTTGATCCTTGATCAAGGCTTTCACCCGGTACCATTTCCCTTGCTGTGCCTGACCGGTCAATGTTGTGTAAGGCCCTTGATAAATTTGATTAAACGGACCCTTCTTCGCTGGAGCGGACTCAACGATATAAGCATTGGCCTGATTGAGTGCGTTGAAGGCGACATTCCCTTGTTTTAAAGCGCTGGAACTAATCACAACCGTCGGCTGATAATTCAACGCCTCGCTCCAATCGGAAACATACGCAATAGGATTGACCGGATTTTCTGCAGGCGTCACAATCTTTTCTTCTTTAGAACGTAACCGGTACCAGGTCGAGGACAACCGGGTAGGAAGATAATAGGTATTATTATTCCCTTCAAATACGGTCTGCCACGGACCTTCGGGACCAGTAACACTTTCCTGCAATTCATGCGGCGGCGGACTCGTGATCGTCTGCCAGGTAATTTCCTGTTGATTGGTCACGGGATTTTTAACCACCGCCGGTACCGACAAGAACCGGGTCGAACGGATATCATCCAGGAAATACTGCCCCGGCCAGAAAAATTTGAATTGGATTTTATCGATATCATTCAAATTGAATCCCGGATGTTGGGCCAGGAGATCATGGTAATATACCGTCAGCTTGGTCCACGCGCCCAATTGCCCTGCTTTTTTCGTGAACACCTCCGCGGGATTGACATGATATGTCCCATGGTCGAAAAATTCGACCCCCACATTGTTATCCATCTGGTTGCCCGGCATATCCGGGGAATGGACCCAAAAAGTCAATCGGTTAAAGGTCGCAGGAATCAGATGCTGGGGATTCAGGTCCACATGGAAAAAAGCTTCAAATGGAAACAGAGCGTCGCTCCCTTTTTCCTGAGATTGAATACCTGTCCCGCCGAAGGTGACTGTCGTGTCCATCTTCCAGGATTGTTTGCCTTCATGAACCGGTTCTCCCGGTGTTGATACCCTAAGCATTGTTCCGGGAAAAGCCCAACCGCAATCACTCTCCGGTGGACAACGGCCGGGTTCAAAGGTTTGATAGACCCGTTCCTCGGTCACCACCTGGACATCATCGATAAAATAATTGCCGGGATGCTCATTGACGATATTAAATTTATCCACATGGGCAAAATCAAAATCCGATGGCAGCTGTGTAAACAAAATCGCGATTTGAGTCCATTCGTGATACAGCGCCCTCTTTGCGGAAGAAACTTCGAAACCATCGAACGGATTACCATTATCTTTGTACTTAGGACCGTGATCAAAAACCCGCACCCGCACTTCGTTGTCTCCTTGAACCGTCGGATCGGCCCAAATCCAAAATGTGAGGCGATCGTGTCGGCTCCATTCAAAATTCATGTTGTAAGTTTGCACCTGGGAAGGAAAACTCGCTCCGCCAAAATTTCCGCCGGAAACGATCTTGCAGGATTGCGTGCCCGCATGGGCCCGCTCGATACTCTTGTCGGCCTGGGCACCGTTGATCCCAAAACAATATTCGGGATTGCCCGCCAGATTTCCGGGCGGCGGTGGTGTGCCGTTATTCGGTTCGAAATTCTGGTAAATCAAACCGGCGAAAGAAAAAGTTGGTACAATCAAGCACAGCAGCACAACGATGCAGGCAACAAAAATATTTTTTCTCATATCAAATCCTTCCTTAAAATAAATCTGAACATTGAAATTTTTATGGTCATTTCGACTTTGGGCCGGACTCTCTAGCCGATTTAATAGACGCAACCGAACGCGGGATCTAACCGAAAAATTTTTTAAACGGTATCTTAAGATCACTGGCGGGCGAATCGCAAAACTATTGCTCTCATAAATCCCGAAGTAAAAAACGTCAAAACAATTGAAATCAAGTATAAATCAACGGTGCTGATCATGTCAAACAAAACAGACTCATCCTGGCCAAGGGCTCTTTTAAAGGAAATATCTTAAAAATCCTTCTCCCCAGTCGCAACTTTCAAAATATAAAACAGCAAAATCGAAGATCATGCGCTAAAGATAACCGCAAACAATTCAATCAGCTCACCGGAGAGGAAACGCTCAATCATCCCCATGCATGAAGATCCATTATACTTTTTTCTATATCTTTTAGAATTTCTTCCTCAAGCCAGTTTTAGACCGCTCTTTTTCTCAATATCAGTCGTGACCTCAAGCTAACAATAAAGACAGACTGGACTGACCACCGTGTATTTGGAGAGACCAATCTGTCTTTATTGATACGTTAAGCGGGAACTTTCCCCAAGTATTTATTGATCACTATCCCATGATGGACCAAATGGAACCGCTGCCGCTCCTCCACCTAAAGCAGGCACAAAATGCCCGAAACGAACACTGTCCGGAACGACATTCGGATTCCCCCCTTCTTTAATATGATAAATGATCTGATCAAACATCAAAGATGTTTTATTGGTGGCCGAGTCATAAATTGTTTTGAAGATCACCGAAAAGTTGCTATGGTCGATATCCGGCCGGTTGAATAGAACACCAACGATGTCTGAACCGGCAAGACTGGATGGAACATTCCCCACCGCAATTTGGCCAATGGTTCCGCTCAGACCGGTCTGCGCGGTAAACGGTTTAGTCTTCCTGTCCGAAAAGAAATCAAAGGAAAAATCAGGGAACTTTTTATCCCCGGTTAATCCAGTTCCCGCGGCAAACTGTTCAAACGAAATCACCACGCGGTGAATGGAAATTTTGGAACGGCGGTGATAATCAATGTCATCCCATACGCTGTCGACGCCGAACGATGCTTTCAATCTGGTATTGACAAAGATATCCCCCAAACCAAAACCATCCAAGCTGATGGCGGCGACAAATGTGCCGTCCTGCCGGGCGATGAAAGACGCTTCTTTGCTGAGAAACACCTGGTCCTGCCCGAATTTGTTCTTGCGTATCTGTGTCAAGCGTACAAAATTTTGAATGGGATCAGGGATGCTATTCTTTGTCAATTTTTCGTCATTGAGAAGAACAAATAATGTTTCGTTTGTGGAAAATCGACTCATATCTCCTTGGCCATCCGCCTTATTAGAGAAACGCACTGTGGTCGTATAATCTCTCACCACCGGATCGACATCAACAACCGCAATCGAATTCGGCAAGTTTCCGACAGCGATGTCTTTGCGCGATCCCAGATTGCCCGCGCCGTCTCCATAATAAATCGATATGGTATTATCAACCGGCGCATTCGTGAAAACCACATCCTGTTTGCCGTCGCCGTCAAAATCCGCAACCGTCAGACCGGCAAGCCAGGCGCCCTGGGCTGGCACACTCCCAGCAGGAAGAAAATTATTTTGCGCAGGATCCCACAACCGCACGACCAACAGATCTTCTCCCGGATTAGAGTTGCCTCCGCGGGTCGCAAGATCGTCATATCCATCATTATTAAAATCCCCCACCGCCACGGTGAAAGTTCCATCACTGCCGGTGCGGGTGGCGACCTGTATTTCCGGGGCAAATGTCCCGTTACCATTTCCCAAATAAACGGATACATATTGACTCGTTCCACCGGCGACTGCGAAATCAGCGTTGCCGTCCGCGTTAAAATCACCGACCGCGACTTCCGAAGGCGTCTCGCCCGTGCTCAAGCTGAGAGAACTCGTCAAGCCTCCGTTACCATCGCCTTTTAAGATCGCAACCGAACTGCCGCTATAATCGCAGACAACCCCGTCCAATTTACCGTCTTTATTGAAATCAGCCACGGCCACGGCATTGGCGCGGTTAGCAACAAAAGCCGGCGATTGTGCCGTAAAATGATTATTGGCATTGTCCGCAAGCTTTCCATCGCCCAGCAAAATCTGAACACTGCTTCCCTGACTCGACACCAGAATATCATCATGCCCATCATTATTAAAATCCCCCACCGCCAAACTATCGCTAAGAAGATAGTTAAGCTCAAACGGAATCGGCACAGGCGTAAAAGTACCGTTTCCGGCCCCCAACATAAACGTTAGCTGACCGTTCACATTAACAATCGCCAAGTCCCGAAGACGGTCTTCATTAAAATCTCCGCTGGCGACGAAAACCGGAGCATTCCCTGCCGGAAGATCAGCAGGCAAACGCACAAACTCTCGTCCGACGGCATTAACTACAATTGAAATTTTATTGTCATTCAGATTTGGCACAACGATATCAGGCCGGGTTTTGGTCAGCGCGTACGACGGGACCGTCATTAACAGCACAACTGCACTCATCGACAACATCTTTCCACAACATTTTAAAAATTTTAAAAAATCGATGTTCATTCTACTCCTCCTTCGTTTGGGTTGGTTTTTCTTTTCCACCGACCGATCTTCCGATCAGTAGATGAATAAATTCTTTTCTTATTCAATGGTAATTTGTTCCTTGCTGTATTAGACGCACCTGGACAAGGAATCTAACAAAAAAAATTGTTCATTCGAAAAACCAACTGATGCCGAGAATAATCTTGAGCTTTATTCCTTGGGAAAGATTATCTGGATGGATAGAACTCTTTTCTCTATAGTACTTTGTCAATTTTATTTTTAGAGTTTCGTTTAACAAAAAGAAGCTCAATCATAGTTGATCTCCTCCAAAGTATAGAGGGATCAACTATTAAAAACGTGACAAAGTATTAGTCTCTATTGGAATTGAATGATGCGATAAAACAACGGAATAAATCGGAAGGAATGATTTTAATTCAGGAGGGACACATAAAAACTCATTACTGTCCTACATTTTATTTTCCAACACATACAACAACGTCTTGTAATAAGAAGCCAACGATTCGTTCCGGCCTTTTTGAAATCTTTTTTTCGTTTTGCCGAAAGGAAAAATTTTCGCTCCCTTGTAATCACCGTTTCGGCCGATATGCTGCAGATAAACACCTTCCTCTTTGGAAAAACCCCATTCCCCACCGTGGACCTTACGGACCGTTTCTCCTAAATAACTTCCAAAGGAGACCGAGACTTCTTCAAGCATCTGTGGCGATTCGCTCCATCCCAGGACAATGATGTCCTCCAATTTAGTAATACTTTCCGCGGAGTAATCCAGATCAATTTTAAAAAGGTCCCGACAACTTTTCACATGCTGTTCACTCAAGCGTGGAATATCGTTGATCAATTGCGCGTATTCGATCTCCTTTTCATCCGGAGCAGATGATTTGGAAACTTTGCTGCTTTGCGCTGCCTGTTTCTTCGCTTTATCAATTTTAGCTTGAAGGGCTCGTTCTTTGCGATGGTCTTTTTTTTTGGGGACGGATTCTTGCTTGGGTTGTTTTCTATAAAAGAGAAAAAGCCCGATGATCCCCATCCACCCTAAAATCGGAACAATCAAAGTTCCCGTAAGCGTTATGAACAGACCCAGCCCTCCGATGAGCCATTTGTGTTCGCAACGCAAGGCCATACGATAAGCCATCACCCAAATGATCAACTGCGAAAAGGTCGCGCCCAGCCGTACCGTGACCTCATCGTGATTGGAAACCGGATGGAAATTATAGACAACCCCTTTGGCCACCAAGACAACAACAAGGGCCGTCAAGTACATCAGATGAACCGTCACATTATTGAGGCGCGGAATGTTCATGTGTGATTTTCTGAAATAAAATCAATGCCGCCCAAAGGTGATATCGCCTCAGCCGTTGAGCGATAAAATGCTCGATCACTGGATATCCTAACGCTTGCGCTCGCAGGGCATCCTCCAGGGCTTGATCAGCCTGCCCTCCGGAGGGGGTTAAGCCAATGCCCGATTATAATACGCATCGGCATTATGCGGATCTAAATTTATCTTTGAAACGGATGATTTCTTTAGGAAGGATCATAATAATCTTAATTTCTAAACACCCAAACGGATTCGCTACTTTAGAGACGGTTTCAATTCAATTGTTCCCAGGTCAATCAGCTCCGGGGACTGATCATCAATGACGATCTTGCGCTCTTCTCCTCGATATTCAGGCATCGCTGGAAAAATTTCATCGCGATTTTCTCTGCGGCTGCCTTCCGCCTGCTGCTTTTTCTTTGCTTTGCTGGAAAGAATCGATAACGTGTATTCGCCACGCGGCAGGCCGCGGTAAGTTTTGGTCATATAATCATAAGTGATCGGCCAGGAGTTGGCCCCGGGGGATTTGCCTTCCTGCGTCAATAAATTAAACGCGACGTTACGATCGCCCTGAGCGCCGCCCGGAGCGAGGATCTGGAATTTCAAATCCGCGCCGGGTTGTAAATCGATTTGAAGTTCTCTGGCGGTTTCCTCCAATTTGATATTCTGCTTAGACCACATCTCAGATCCCGGGACAAAAACAGTGACGTAATATTCCCCGAGCGCCAAGTGAGAAAAACTAATGGATGCGGTCACCGGTAATTTAAATTCCTCACCCATCGCCTGATAATAAACATAATCTCCTCCGGGGCCGTTAAAACTAAGACGGACCGCCATCTCCTTACCCTGATAATAATCTGCAGGACGATTGAGCTTCAAGTTTAACGTCAGCGTTGAAGTTTTAACCGGAATGTCGATGATCTTCCCCAAATCTTGAGGAATATCGATTTCAAGATTAAAGAAAGCATCATCGATGTGTTTCATGTCGCGTCCGCAGGACACAGCCAGCTTCCAATGTCTGGTCGGATCAACCACATAATCCCGCTGTAAATTAAATACGCCTCGGGCATCCGTATGGGGCCGTACTGCTGACCTGCATCTGGTTGTCTTGTTTGAGCGTCCAGGCCACGTCACGATCAGCGAATGGAATATCATCGACCAAGAGACGAACATAGACCGGCCCCGGATCTACAGGCGCCGGGACTATTTCCCCTAATGCCTGCAGTGCGATGACCGCCCGTTTACGCGGCTCAACATACGGCGAGTGTAAAATCGCCCGCAAGGCTTCTTTGGCCTCGGGACGGCACAACGGCGTCAACAAATGACTTACAATATCCATCATGCGGTTATCGGTTGCGGGATTGATTTCTGATGTTACGATGTCCAAAAGTTCTCTTTGCAGTTCCGATGAAATTTCATCCTTAGATTGACGGGTGATATCCGCAGAGCTGGATGTGCCATAATTGCTGACGGTACACCCCGGTGTTATGAACGCCGCCACAGCCCGCACATAAGATTCCCTGTTCCATTCTTCCATCGGCAACGAGCGCATCTCATTTAATAACTGCGCTGTGCGCGCAGAACCATAAACGCCCAAAAGTCGCAGATATTCCGGATGTCCGTCGAGAAGAGCGCCAATCAACAGATCCTCCCAATTAAAACCGCACCAATCGATGAATTGTTTTTCCAATAAAAAATTGTCATCGTTGCGCACCATCATCCCCGCGCCCTGACCCATAAAAGCCAGCATCGCACCCAGAGCTGCAGAATAATCCCGTTCTTTCAAATACGCCATCCATATGGTCCGTGTTTTAGGAACAAACAACATGAGACTGCCCGTCCCGCACCAGCCGCCCCACTCAAATGGCGCCATCTTCCCAATCGTGTTTCCCTGTTTCTCGTGCAGGAAATCCGCAATCACGCTGTTAAAAAACGGCCAACTGTTTTGGGTATCAATCCATCCCTTCTTTGTGTAAGGTTGTAAACGTTTCTGGTGAGCGAACGTGATTTCTTTGTACGTCACCCAGGCGTTCTGCAATTCCGCCGGTAAATTATTCATCTGTGCCGGCACATCCAATTCCACTTTAGGGAATTTGATCCCGGCCGGTTTCTTCTCTTGAAAAATCTTCGCCAATTCTTCTTTGATCCAGTATGTGCTCAACGCCTCCAACAGGACGGCTTGACGCATCGAGTCCGTTGGAATCGTATCATAAAATGTCAGCAGTTTCTGATAATCTTCACGGCCGCCGAATTTCAAAATGGCCTCGGCCAGATATTGCGTCGCCAAAAGGCTGTCGGTACTTGCGTCTTTATCTGTTTGCTTCTCGAGATGATCCAACAGTTGCCAAAATTCGTGTACACTTTGTGAACACTCCTGCCACAGGCATTGAGAGACCAACTGATTGCTCTGACGGTAAAACTCCGCTGATGATAAGGTTAAAAGTCCATCGATGGATTTTTGTTGCGGTTGGGCGTAGTTGGGATAAACAGGGAAGATCAAAAAAGAGAATACAAGAAAAAAAATTAAGAAATTTCTACCTGAAACGCGATGATTCATTAGAATTTCTTTTCCCCTCTGACCAATACGGACACAAGCGATAACCCGGTTAAGATCCCGATAATCGACATGATCTTTACAACGACCCGGCGGACTTCCTCCCCCGGAAACACATCCAACACATACAAAATACCGATCAAGGCGAGAATCGTTGAAGAAATCAAGACTGTCAGTCGTAAGACAACCAACATTTTTTGTCCCATCATAGTCTCCTTGTTAGGCGTTTCAAATTCTTGGCGAGTTTCGATCACACCGTCTTCTTCATCACCACCGTCCGGTGCGGATAAGGAATTTCAATGCCTTCGCTGTCGAATCGCTTTTTCACATTTTTGTTCAAATCACAGGTCAGATCAAAAGCTTCGGGAACACCTTTCGTCCAGATCCAGGCTCTTAAATCCACGGAAGACTCTCCTAAGTTAATCACTTCAACCCAGACGATCGGCGCGTTAAGTAAAATGTCTTCATCGCTGCGGTTGTCAATCGTTCCCGGATGCTTCATCGCTTCTTCTCTGAGAATTTTGATCGCTTTATCAATGTCCGAATCATAACTGATTCCGATTTCAAAAAATTTGCAAATTTTATCCTCAAGGTTGGCGTTCTCGATAATCTCGGCACTCATGACCGAATTGGGAACGACGACCCTTTTGTTTTCCATTGTCTTGATGATCGTATGCCGCAACGTTAAATCTTCAACGATCCCGGCCACGTCTTTGCCGTAAATCCGGATCCGGTCACCGACCCGAAACGGTTTAAAAATAATAATGAACATCCCGCTGACCAGATGGCTCAAGGCCTGCTGGGCGGCAAAACCGACGATAACCGCGGCGATACCGGAACTGGCGAAAATCGATAAAGACAATTGCCGCATCGAAGGGATCGTGTAAATCGCCAAGCCAATGCCGCACAGATACACCACCCCCATGATCAGATGTTTCAAAAACCTGTACTGCGTCGGATCCACATTAATGATCCGGGAAGTCTGTTCAAAATACTGAGAGAGAAGACGAAAAATAACTTTGGCGACAAAAATCGTGATCAAGCAAATCAGGATAAACAGAAAAAAAGTGTTAAGAATACTTAACAACCCCTGGCCAATCTCCAAAATATTTTCCATACGATCTTCCTTCTTAAAAAGTTTTGTTTGTTCCCTCCGTTCTCCACCGTCCCGGTTTTAATCTGTGGGCCTGGCGACTGGAGAATCCTTTCTATGATGATCTCTATTACTCCGGAATAAAACTCATCTTCGGATCAATGGTTAATATCGTTTCCGCGATCAAATTGGCCGTCGCGACCACATCATCGAAAGAACACATTTCAACCATCGTATGCATGTAACGGTTGGGAACACTTAAAAGCGCCGTGGCTACCCCGGAGCGGACCAACTGGATCGAGCCGGCATCGGTTCCCCCCGTCCTCGATAATGATGAGAATTGATAGGGGATCTTTTTCTTCTTGGCGGTCTCGATGAGTAACTTGCCTAAGACACGATTAATGACCGGTCCGGCATGCAAGATCGGCCCTTTTCCTAAAAAGGCTTCCCCGACGATCCTTTTATCGATGTCCGGAACATCCGAGGCATGCCCGACATCCACGATCATCGCTGCGTTCGGATTAATGCCGTAGGCGCTGGTGGTCGCCCCGCGCAAGCCCACTTCCTCCTGCACGGTCGAAACGGCGTAAACACCGAGCTTCAATTTCGATTTATCATGATGCAGTAATTTCAAAACTTCCGAAACCACGAACGCCCCCATCTTGTTATCGCAGCCTTTGGAACTGAAAAAATTATTGCGCAGCTCCAGGAAATTCGGGGCAAAGGAAACAGGGTCGCCGATCGCGACCGCCTTCAGCGCGTCCTCGCGGTTTTTCGCGCCGATGTCAACCCACAGGTCTTTAATCGCCGAAATTTTCTTGCGGTCTTCGTCTTCCATCAAATGAATCGCCTTTTTTCCGATGACCCCGTCTACCCAGCCGCGCTGTGTCTGGACCTTGACCTGCGAACCCGGAACGACACCCGCATCAATCCCTCCGATAGGACTAATATAGAGGTAACCGCCATCGGAGATATGCGTAATGATAAATCCGATTTCATCGCTATGCCCGGCCAGCATAATTTTGAATTCCACTTTAGGATTTATCACACCGATCGCGTTGCCGTGAACATCCCGCCGAATCTCATCAGTATATTGGTTGGTTCTTTTCACCCACACCGATTGGGTCTTTTCTTCGAAACCGGACGGCCCGCATTGGCCCAGAAGTTCGATTAAAAATTTTTTTGATTCTGAATTCATTTCTCTTTCCTTTCCAGCTCAATTCAAATGCCAAAATTTTTTCTGGCGCCCTCAATATCATAAAGTTAATCGGTTAAACGATTCAACTGTTATAAACCGCCAATACTTCTTCAGCGATCGTGTCCCAGGAATAGGTCGTCTCAGCAGCGATCCGTCCGTTCTGTCCCATCCAGCGGGCATGATCAAAATTGGCGAAAAGCGTCCCGACGCCCCAGGCAATCGAATCGGGATTGGCGTAGATCTTCAATCCATTCACATCATGATGAACAATCTCGGAGGGGCCACCGTTGACCGAGGCGACGACCGGCTTAAAAGAACTCCACGCCTCCAGGATCACAATCCCAAACGGCTCATTGCGGCTGGGCACACAAACGCAATCGCTGGCTTTGTAGAGTTCCATCAGTTTCCATCCGCTGTAATGGCCCACAAACCGTGTGGCGGAACCGACCCCCCAGCGCCGGGCTTTGTCCTCAACTCCGGCGCGTAATTCACCATCCCCGGCAAAAACAAATTTTGCATGCGGATAAAATTTCAGAACATGCGGAATCGCTTCCACCAAAATGTCCGGCCCTTTTTGATAAACCATACGTCCGGAAAATAAAACCACCGGATCCATGGATGCGATATCGAGCTGGCGTTTAATTTGTACGCAATCCACCCAATGATCATAATTCCGGCAGTTCACCCCGTTATAAATCACATGAGTCTTATCTCCAGGGACATTGTAAACCCATTGTAATTCTTTTTTCAAAGAATGAGAAACGGTAATAATCCGGTTAGCGCAATAGGTTCCCATCCATTCGCATTCTCTCACCTGCTCGGAGCGTCCGCCCCAGAAATTATTTCCGCAACGGCCATATTCGGTGGAATGGATTGTCAGGATCGCTTTGCGCCCGCGGCCGTCTTTGATCCATTTGAGGGCGTTGGCGGTCAACCAGTCATGGGCGTGAATGATCTCAAAAGCGCCGCTGAAATTCTCCAACTCAAAAACCCGATTCACAAAAGCCCGGCACATATTATTGATTTCTTCAATAAAATCATGATGAGAACTAAAAGGACACCGATGATAATGGACGCCATGAATCAGCTCGTACTGAGCGTGATCCCATCGTCCCATCCGGGTAAAGACATGAACCTCATGCCCCTTGCGTTCCAGTGCACAGGCAAGTTCTGTCACATGAATTGCAATCCCACCGATATAAATGGAGTGCGCAGATTCCCAAGATAAAATGGCTATTTTCACGATGTTAATTGATTTTTACAAATAAAAATTTGTTAACCAACCCTATTGCCCTTCATCCTACTTTTAGCGATATCGTTTCTTCCAACATAACTAGTTATCGCTGAAAAACTCCTTGTTTTAAAAAGCGCATTTTGGTGAAGAACTTGTTTAAGAGGAATAGTCCTCGGTTATGCGGTCAATCACTTTGTTTCGCTCTTTGTCATCCATAAGCA
>JAHFFY010000031.1:0-5932 GCA_023247705.1 Candidatus Omnitrophota bacterium
TGCGATTTGCAGTTTTTGTTGGCTGGTCCATTTACGTTTTTGCATTGAATAAGCCTCCTTGTTTTGGTGCCTTATTCTAACTTAAAACCCTGTTTCTGTTAATGGGGAGCAGTATATGACCCCGCTATCTCTCCGATATCTGATCGCAGGAGAGATAAACAGCGGGGTAATTCGGTCATGAACTTACGTCGTGATTAGTTGTGTGCTCCGTAAGTTCAGACCTCATTACACCTACCCAACCTCTGGGATTCGGCCCCACGCGGTCAGTTCAACGGCGGATGAGAATTTTGTTTACGACAACAACGGCAACATGAAGCAAAAGACCCAGGGCGCAACGACGACCGATTATGTTTATGATAGCGAGAATCGTCTGACCCAGGTGAAACAGGGTGCCAACATCCTGGCGTTGTATGCGTATGACGACGAAGGCCAGCGGACGAAGAAAACAACGGGTGGGGCAACGACGAATTTTGTCGGCGACATCTACGAAGGACGATCGAACAGCCGGACGACTCACATTTATCTCGATGACGGGACAAGGGTGGCATCGGTTACGAACCGTGATGTGAGTTATTTTCACGGAGATCATTTGGGGAGTGCCAGATTAATCGCGGATGATTTGGGGAATCTGGTGCAACGACGAGTTACAAACCCTTCGGTGAATTCGCGAAGCAAACGGGATTCATCGGGCAGGAAGGAAGATTCTTCACGGATCAATACCGGGACAACGAATCCGGCCTCTACTACTACAACGCCCGCTACTATAATCCCAAAATCGCCCACTTCATGACGGCGGATACGATTATTCCTTCCCCGGATAACTCGCAGTCGTTCAATCGCTATGCGTATGTGGATAGTGTCGGAAAACTTACCAATGAAACTAACCGTTACGTTTACACCGGCAATTATTTTTCCCTTATTTTTTTATTGTTTATTGACCTTATCGGAATTGTGCTATACAGTAATCTGCATTATGAGGATATTTTTGTTGAGACATTTGGTTTTAGGGTTTTCTTTTCTTGCCTGCATCGGCTGTGCATCGGTTGAAACGGTCCATGTGGATATCGATGCCAGCCCCAAAGAAGATCCGAAACAAGCCAGTGTATTGGAAAAAACGCTGGGGGAAAACGGGTATTATTATCTTTTGCTTAATTATAAATTGGTGGACGATGTTCCCCAAATCCATCGTCTGCAAAAACTCGGGACCCGGTTGACCCATTACAGCGAGCGGCCGGAAATCGAATACAAATATCTGATCATCGATTCCAAATATCACACTGCGTTTTCTTTTCCGGACGGTTATATCGTTTTTTCAACCGCGATGCTCAATAGCCTGGCCAGCGATGAGAAGATTTTGTGTGTCCTGGCGCACGAGATCGCTCATATCACGCACCGGCACGGGGTTTATTTTTATGAGGCAAAATTCGGTTTGAATAAAAGCGAGGTGACTGGTGAGCGGGCATTTTCTTTGGCGACGCAACTGGGATATAACCGGGCCTTTGAACTGCAGGCGGACCAGACGGCGTTGCGTTATTTGTACCGGGCGGGGCTGGATCCGCAAACATTTATTGATTCTCTCCGGCAGTTGGAACATTTTGAGAAAGAGGATGAATCGTTATACCAGGATGATGTTAAAGCCGGAATATTAAAAGAAAATCGTAAGAATGACCTTTTGGAACGCCTTTCCTATCCTCATTTACAAAACCGTATCGTATATTGCCAGAATATTTTACCCGAGATCAAACAAACCGAGAAGGTCTTGTATAATCCAAATGATTTTCAATTTTAAATAACATGATGAAACGGTTCTTTTTTTTGTTTGGACTTATTGCAGCGGGATGTTTGTTGGAAGGCTGCGCGACCCCAAACTATTTTCCTTTAAAAAATCCAAAATTCTCCCAACAGGATAGCAAATCGTCCCGGAATGTCGTCGTTTTTCCTTTTGAGGTCGGTGTCCAGTATGAGCCGTTCGCCACGCAGAACTCGCAGGCAAAGGCGGTGCAGAAATCCGATGAGGCCGAAACATATGCTCTCGATGCGCTCAAAGAAGAACTTCTCCATTACGGCTACACCGTGACTGATTATGTTACGAAAAAAGAGTTCCGCAAAGATGATTTAGAAGAGGATGAACGCCTGATCATCATGGCGGAAATTTTAAATGAGTATCAAAGCGCATCTTATTCGATTCGGGATAATTTGATGGAAGAAAAGGGAAAGGATTTCGACTATTCGGTGGGCATCCGGGTTCAGGAATTAAACCGGTATTTTTCCCCGCCGCCGGATGTGTATGCCTTGGTCTATGTGGATGGGTATGTGCAGAATTTAGTCGCTTTTGAACAGAATTCTTTTAATACGGTTGAGGCGATTCTTTCTTTGGGGATGTCTCAATTGGGTCAGACGGCGAATGATGTTTTATCGATGGATCTTGTTTTGATCGATGCTAAGACGGGCGATATCCTTTGGTTAAACAATTATTCTCGACTTGCCCGCTCGATTTTGGTGCCTGGGCATATCCATGAGGCGGTCAAACAAATATTGGCCAGCCTGAATAAATCGCAGGGATCCCAATGAAATTATTTAAATATTTGGTTGCGATCGGTTTGTTGCTTATCTGCGGCGGATGTGTTTCCATGGAGCAGCTCACGTTACCCGCGACTCAAGAAAAAGAATATCGGTTCGCTTCCTATATTTTGCATCCGCCGTGGAATCCGGACTGGCGTCTCAACGCCGTTGACAAATCGATTCAGGCCGTCTCGTTTATTCACGCCAAACATTACACGTCAATCTACTTCAATATTCAGCCGATTTTTGAGGATGTTTCAGAGAAAAAAAATGAAGAAGAGATCATCGCTTATTTTCAGGATAAGATGCTGAAAGATTATAAGCTTTCGCCCGATATTGTCTTGACCGAACAATCCATCCAACGCAAAAATGTGATGATCCTCCCGAAGGAGGCTCATTCGGGGGAGGGGAGGGAGAATAACAATCACCGGTGTGAATTTAAGGTATTGACCATTGATTATACGATTGAAAAGAACGATTACCAGCTGATCGTTTATTACTGGATCAACGAACCCCGTGATATTGCTTATACGTTTTATATTTTCAAGAACATGAAGCATTTTAAAGATCCGGCTTGGCACGATCAATTGATTAAAGATTTTGAACAGATTGTTTCTGACATCGAATTTAAAGAACCGGAATCCCAGAAGATGATGTCGATGCGCGTTGATTATGCGGTGGATAATTTTAATGAACTGGTGGATAAACGCTATCTTAAGGAAAAGGTCGAAGAGATCAAGAGCAGATATAATCTCGTGATCCAGGAAACCAAACGCTGGATTGAGCTTAAGCCTGATAATTATCGGGGATATTTTATCTTAGGCGAGATGGCTTTGTTTAATGACCGTTTTGAGAAGTTCGGGGAAGGTTTCCACAAGAAGGAGGCTTTGGATTACTTCCATAAATCTTTGGCCATCCGGCAATACTATAAACCAGTTTATGTGAATATGGCAGAAATGTATAAGGCGGCCGGAGATTCCAAAGAGGCGCTGGCTAATTACGAGATGGCGATCAAGATTTCGCCAAACGATGATGATCTGTGTTATAAGGTTGGCCAGATTTTGGAGGGACAGAACAAACGCGGTGAAGCCATCGCATATTATCGTAAGGCGATCCGGCATTGGGGTAGCGGTGTGACCACCCGGGACCAACTGAAAACGAAGATCAAGGAATGGGAAAAATCCGGCGTAAAAGAGGACAAGGAATCGCCGGCTAATAAAAACTGACAATCTGGTCTTGAAATAAAATGACAATTCTTAAATTAAACCAGCATTAAAGCAGCATTAATTTTCTTTAATTTCACAGCGGATGATCAATGATTTGGGTGTCTTGATCGTTTCGGATGCCCATCCGGTAGTTGGTAAAATTCGAAAATATTGTTGATTGAAAACAGGGGAGATTATTTTAATATCAATAATTTATTTATAGTAATTATCGTTTGTTTTCCCAAAATCCGTTTGATATAATTTTTTCACTCGAAATATTTCTCGGGCAAAACATCTGAGAGACAATTTTGATGGCCTTGTCGGATGGAATTCATTATTTTATCGAGTGAAAATTAACAGGAGGGACAATGAACCTTTTTGTTAAAAAGCCAATTGCTCAGATCATTTCTTCATCGGATTCCGGCGAACACCGGTTAAAGCGTACTCTCAGTGCTACGAGTTTGATCGCGCTGGGGATCGGCGCGATTATCGGCGCCGGACTTTTTTCTCTCACCGGTATTGCGGCGGCGGAAAACGCCGGTCCGGCGGTCGTCCTTTCATTTGTGGTCGCCGCAATCGGATGCGCCTTTGCCGGGATGTGTTACAGTGAGCTCGCTGCGATGATTCCCGTTGCCGGAAGCGCTTATACATATACTTACGCGACCATGGGTGAGTTTGTCGCCTGGATTATCGGATGGGATTTGGTTTTGGAATACGCGGTTGCGGCAAGTGTGGTCGCGGTCAGCTGGTCGCGCTATGTCGGCTCGTTTCTTTCGGATTTCGGTATTCATTTACCCGCGCGGTTGGCGGCATGCCCCTGGGATGTGATTACGTTGGCCGATGGAACCCAGGCGCATGGGATGATCAATATCCCGGCGATGGTTATTATTTGTATTGTCTCGATCCTGTTGATGCTTGGCATCAAAGAATCAACAACGGTCAATTCGGTCATTGTTGTGGTGAAACTGGCCGTTGTCTTGACTTTTATTTCAGTCGGGATCCATTATATTAAGCGGGAAAATTATGTGCCGTTTATTCCGCCGAACACCGGGCATTTCGGCGAGTTCGGATGGAGCGGCATCATGCGGGCGGCGGCGGTCATCTTTTTTGCCTATATCGGATTCGATACCGTTTCAACCGCGGCCCAGGAAGCGCGTAATCCTAAAAAAGATATTCCCATCGGCATTATCGGTTCGCTGATCATCTGCACGATTTTGTATTTGGCTTTTTCGTTTGTTTTAACCGGCATGGTCAATTACAAAGCGATGAAAGGGGACGCGGCGCCGGTGGCGACCGCCATCAATCTGACACCGTATCCGTGGCTGCAGATGATGGTCAAATTCGGGATCATCAGCGGTTTTACCTCGGTCATTCTGGTCCTGCTCCTCGGACAATCGCGGGTTTTTTATTCGATGTCCCGGGACGGTCTCCTGCCGCAATTATTTTCTGAGATTCATCCGCAATGGAAAACACCGTGGCGGTCCAATCTACTTTTCATGGCCTTTATCAGCGTGTTTGCGGGATTTTTTCCGATTTCGAAATTAGGCCACATGACAAGTATCGGGACGCTTCTCGCGTTTGTGATTGTCTGCGTCGGGGTTCTGATCCTGCGGTATACCCAACCGGATGTACCCCGTCCGTACCGGGTTCCCTGTGTTCCGGTTTTTCCGATCCTTGGAATTTTAGTGTGTTTATCGATGATGTCTTCTCTGGATTCGGAAACCTGGATCCGTCTGGTCGTCTGGCTGGTCATTGGTTTGTTTATCTATTTTAATTACAGCCGCACGCACAGCAAACTGAATAAGGGATCCTTATGAAAAAATTTTTGCTGCACACCCGTTCCTATATCCTGCGCGGTCTTCTGGCCATCATTCCGATTGTCCTGTCCGTCCTGGCGGTTCAATTGCTCTATGTCTTGATCGATAAACGAGTGGTAAGTTTCATTGATAAATTCATGAATATCCGGCAGTTTCCTGGACTGGGCATTTTACTCGTCTTGGTTTGTTTGTATTTTATCGGGTTGATTGTCAGCAACGTGATCGGCCGGCAGATTTTCCACCTGATTGACAGGATCACCCAGAGAATTCCTTTCATTAAAGCGATCTATCAGATCGGCAAACAGTTATCGGAAAGTTTATCCAACACGACGGAAAAACAGGCCTTTC
>JAHFFY010000031.1:5942-27163 GCA_023247705.1 Candidatus Omnitrophota bacterium
GATTGCAACAATAATGGTATATGGACGGTGGGTTTTGTCACCGGCACCATCAAAGATCAAAAGACCCAGGAAGATCTTTTGAAAATTTTTATTCCGGCGGTTCCCAACCCGACGACCGGTTTTGTTTTTCTGGTCAAGGCTTCTCAAACGATTGATCCCAACTGGAGTGTAGAGGAAGCCTTAAAGATGATTGTCTCAGCAGGTATTATCTCTCCGAAAGAAATTCAAAGATAATCGACGCATGCCTGATCCCAAAATCAAATCTAATTCAGTTGATCAAAACAAACCGCGCTGCGCGTGGGTGACTCCGGGGCACACGATTTATGAACGATATCATGACCTGGAATGGGGTGTGCCGGTTTATGACGACCGGAAAATTTTTGAGTTTCTCATCCTGGAATCTGCGCAGGCCGGGTTAAGCTGGATCACGGTTTTAAAGAAAAGGGAAAATTACCGTCTGGCGTTCGCGGACTTTGATCCCAAGAGGGTGGCGGTGTTCACCGCGAAAGATGTTGCCAGGCTTTTAAACAATCCCGGCATTATCCGCAACCGTCTGAAGATCGAGGCCGCGATCAACAACGCGCGCTGTTTTTTAAACATTCAGAAAGAATTTAATACCTTCGCCAAATACATCTGGCGTTTTGTCGATGGAAAGCCTCTCCAGAACAAATGGAAGAGCCATTCCCAGTTGCCGGCGAAAACCCAGATCGCCGAAACTCTAAGCAAAGACCTGAAAGAACGAGGGTTCAAATTCCTTGGCCCAACGGTGATCTACGCCCATATGCAGGCGACTGGTATGGTGAACGATCACACGGTCGATTGTTTCCGCTATCGCGAGGTTGGCAAGGTTCTGAAAGGAAAATCATGAACAGGTTTCATCCCTGGCGTGTGAGGCTGGTCATTGTCATCATTGTTATTGCTGCCTTTGCTGTGCACTCCAGCGCCGTTGACTTATCCGTAGAAATGAAATCCCAGGCGGAAAAAATGGTCGAAGCCCTGGTTACTCAGCAATATGAAAAATTTGTTGCATACACTCTGCCAGCCGTGGTCGATGGCGTAGGGGGAAAAGAGCAAATGATCAAGAAGCTGCAAACCGAAACGACGAAGATGGTCCATGAAGGGTATCGTTTAAACTCCGTTACGCTGGCGTCTTCACCGGATATGTTCGAGGCCCAAGGACATCTGTATGGTCTTTTGGTGGAGACGATCACGATGAGAGCCCCCGGCGGGACTTTGACCAAGGAAAGTTTCCTGATAGGGGTTTCGTATGATCAGGGATCGACTTGGTCGTTTGTCGAGGGAGAGAATTTTAAAGAAGACACATTAAAGACTGTTTTCCCTGAATTGGTGGGAAAATTCGTTTTGCCAACGCAAAAAGAGCCGACTTATGTTCCCGATGGCAGTCGATAAGAGATATCCCTTTGAATATTTTTTAAACGCAGAAAACGTTGATCACCACAGTTTAAGTTGTACATTCGCCCCGGCACTGAAGGCCTCACCGCCCTGAACGGTAAACTCCAGAAGATTCTCATCCCATAAATAAATTCCCAGCTTAGGTCCGGCCGTGGGAATAAATTTGTATTTTGTGTCTTGTTCTTCCTGATTGTCAAACCGGTCCCAGCCGCTTTCAAGAAAGAGGACTGCGAATTGCGCTTCCCCCCCGAGGATAAATCGTCCTTTTTTCCAGCTGTACCCGATGGCGCTGTGAATACCCATGTCCGCTTTGGAGTAGACAAAAGAGGCGATGTTGTCCGCACGGTTATCGTTGGCGTTCTTGCTTTTTACTTCATTGTGTTCACCGATCAACGCGCCTAAATCGAGGTTGAAAACAGTCTCATCCGTTTCGTGGAGATAGCGGGCTCCGGCCACAATCCAATCGGTTTCTTTCAGGGTGGTCACCCCGGCGGAACCGGATTGACCGGCGTTGGGAAGAAAACTGTCGTTGGGATGGGTGTTATGGCTGAAGTCTTCATCCAGGAGAATATGCCGGAAACCGACCAGCGAACGAAATTCGGCCCAGGAATTTTTGGGCCAAGCAGAGAGGCAAACCAGGAAGACAACGCACAGAAGAATTTTTTTATAGGGAATATATTTGATCATCATCGGCTGTCCTTTCTTGAGTTGTGGGATTGAATGATGCGGTTATTCACGTTTTAAAGTTAAGTAAAGCGATTGTACTATAAAATTCCATAGAGATCAACCGTCGTAATTTTCGGCCTTGGAGGATTATAATATACCTGTTGTGATCGGAAAAATATTATGATATTGTTGGAATTGAATTTTAAGAAAAATATTATCGATAGACTGAAAGATATTCGTTTTAATTGACTTCTTTTTTTCTCATGCCAGGTAAACTATACCTTATTCCAAACACAATCCATGATTCATCGGACGCGGTTATTTCTTGCGATCACATTGTGTCGGTGGTCCGCAAGATCCGGTATTTTTTTATCGAAGAAGAAAAATCCGCCCGGCGTTTATTAAAAAAAATTGTACCTGATATTCCTTTTGCGGAATGTGCATTCTTTTTGTTGAATGAACATAGTTCTCCCCTGGACATAGAAAAATCCTTCTTTCGTATTCAAGAGAACGATATGGGGCTCATTTCGCAAGCCGGTTGTCCGTGTGTGGCTGATCCGGGATCGGATTTGGTCTTGCTGGCGCATCGCAGAAATATTCAGGTCGTCCCGCTTGTCGGGCCGTCCTCAATTCTCCTCGGCCTGATGTCCTCCGGCTTAAATGGACAGAATTTTGCTTTTCACGGTTATCTGCCGAAAGATAAAACAGAGCGTCTTAAAAAAATTAAGGTGCTGGAAGAACGTTCTTATAGAGAAGGGCAGACGCAGATTTTTATGGAAACGCCGTATCATAATCAGAAATTGTTCGAGGAGGTTGTGGCCTCCTGCGATCCCAAGACGTTTTTGTGTTTGGCCGTTGATTTAACTTCCCAAGAGGAGTTTATCAAAACCCAACCCATTAAGACCTGGAAAAATTCCTCGCCACCGGTCCTTCAGAAGAGACCGGCTTTATTTTTGATCCAGAAGAAAGGAAAAGAATGATCATCAGAAAGATCATAAAGATATTTTATCCTCCAGGAATTTCGGTACTGTTTTTTTTATTATGGATTGTCAGTTGTATAAACACAAAAGACGCGTATGCCGCTGATGAGGTCATCCGTTATGTCGCGATCGGCGATTCTTATACAATCGCCACCGGGGCGCCGAAAGAATCTTCCTGGCCGATCCTTTTGACTAATCGTTTGCGGCTGAAAGGAATCCGTATTGAGCTTGTGGCCAATCTGGCGGTCGCGGGGAAAACGACCGAGCAAATCATCAAACAACAATTGCCGGCGTTCGGATCCGCCCACCCGACATTTGCGACGGTCTTAGCCGGAGCCAACGACATTATTCATGGCATTGATGCCGAGACGTTCGGTCAACAATTCGCCACTCTTCTGGATGGGATGCTGGAGGTTTTAGGGCAAAAAGATCATTTACTGGTTTTGACCTTGCCCGACTTGGCGCGTACGCCTTCCTGGAGCGTGACCAATCGGCGGGAGGAATTTATAGAGAAAGTCAAAATATTTAATCAGAAGATCCGCAAAGCGGCGGAGGAAAGGCACCTTCCGATTGTCGAGATGTATTCATTGTCTCAAAAGACTTTTCGGACATCCTCGCTCATGTCTTCAGATGGAGCTCACCTTTCCGCCAACGGGAACGCGTCCTGGGCAAAATTTATTGTCCCCAAGGCTTATAGGATTTTGAAAGACAGATCATCTTGATTGATTTGCTGAATTAATGCTTTTATAGTGTTTATTATTAAGTTATCATCAACATATATTAATGAACGAACATAGGATATAAAAGAATATTGCTGTGTAAGATCCTCGATGAACTACGACCCATTCCAGAAACGCGCGATCCAATATATTAATGAAGGTTATTCGGTGATTGTCTCCGCTCCCACGGGAGCCGGCAAAACGGTCATTGCCGAACACGTCATTCAGGATTGCTTGCGCAAAGATGATAAAGTCATTTACACGGCCCCCATCAAGGCGTTGTCCAATCAAAAGTATCGGGATTTTCAGGAACAGTTTCCCCAGAAAGTCGGCATCTTGACCGGCGACGTCACGATCAATCCGCACGCACCAACGCTGATCATGACCACCGAGATTTTTCGTAACAAGATTCTGGAAGAAAAAAGTTCACTGGAAGAATATTCCTGGATTATTTTTGATGAGATCCATTTTCTGGATGACGAAGAGCGCGGCACGGTCTGGGAGGAATCGCTCATCTTTTTGCCGGATCACATGAAGGTTTTAGGGTTGTCCGCGACGATCCCCAATATTCAGCAAATGGCCGAATGGCTCGCATCGATTCACAAACGACCTATCAAAATCATTGAAGAACGTAAACGTCCGGTGCCGCTGCATCTGTTTTATCAATGCCAGGGGAAAATTTACGATGATTTAAGCCGCATGGTCAAAGACGGATACAAATATGTCCGCGCGGTCTATCATCGCGGCCGGAAGGTGTTTGAAGACATGCATCAGCGCCCCAACAAGCCTGTTGTCTTGATCAAGCATCTTTTCGACGAAGAAAAGTTGCCGTGTATTTATTTTGTTTTCAGCCGCCGGCGCACCGAGGAGTTGGCCGCGGAGATGCACGGGTTCAATTTTCTTTCGCCTAAGGAAAAAGAAGAGATCAAGGGGTTATATAAAGATCTCTGCGTCCGTTTTGAGATCACGAATGATTATAGTGTGGAAGAATTGCGTCCTTTGGTGGAAAGGGGGATCGCCTATCACCACGCCGGGATGCTGCCGACTCTGAAAGAAGTCGTGGAGCGGCTTTTTACCAGCCGTTTGATTAAAGTGATTTTTACAACCGAGACCTTTGCCTTAGGAATCAATATGCCGGCCCGTACGGTCATTTTCGATGAGTTGAAGAAATTTTACGGCGGATCGTTTGCGTCGCTTAAGACCAGAGATTTTTATCAAATGGCCGGGCGCGCCGGGCGGCGGTCGATCGACACCGAGGGCTATGTGTTCTGCCGGGTCAATCCGAATTATATATCGCCGGAGCAATTGAACCGTGTCGTGAACGGTAAGTCGGAGAAAGTTTTTTCAAGGTTCAACGCCTCCTATGCCACGATCTTGAATCTTTATCAGCGTTACGGCGAGAAACTTTATAATATTTATCCGCGGTCCTTTCATTATTTTCAGGAGAAAAAAAACGAGCGGCGCAAGGCCGTCGAACAGCTTGAGGCAAAGGTCGGTGTTCTGAAAACTTTGGAACATATCAAAGACCATCAATTGACGGCCAAAGGATTGTTTGCCGGTAAACTGTACGGATATGAACTTTTGCTGGCGGAACTTTATACGAGCGGCATGCTGGAAGAACTTTCGGATGTCGCGCTGGGTGTCTTGTGTGTTGCGATTGTGTTTGAACCCAGAAAAGGCGATCACAAACCGCATCTGAGCAATTTAGCCAGAAAGATCGAGAAGACTACAATCGACATCGTCCATGATCTTCACTGGATCGAGCGCAAGTTCGGGTTGAGGCAGTACAGCAAAAATTGTTTTTTTCATCTTGTCCCGGCGCTGGAAGGATGGATTCAGGGAGAAGATTTCGAGAAGATCCTGCGCCACACCTCAACGGATGAAGGCGAAGTCGTGCGGTATTTCCGTATGACGATCCAGATGCTGCGTGAAATTTTTGAGACCGCGATCTCGGATGGCCTCAAACAAAGAATCGTCAAATTGATTTATTTGATCAATCGCGATGTGATCGACGCGGAGAAGCAGTTGCGCGGATAATCGATTTCAGATGGATAAAATTTTTAAGAAAGATAAATTGTCATGAAGAAAATTTCTGAGAAAATGGTCTTCGAGGGCGAATGGCTGTCGGTCCATGAGACACTGGTCGAATCTAAAAACGGAGCCTCGATTGTTTGGGAAAGTGTCCGCCGGAAGAAATCTTCGGTGGGGGTCATCATTGTGGCCCGGCTGATGCCTTCGAAACGGTTTATTTTAATCCGACAGTTCCGCCCGGCGGTCAACGGTTATGTATTGAGTTTTCCTGCGGGATTGGCCTTCGGTGATCCGCAGCATGCCTTGGTCGAGTTGAAAGAAGAGACCGGATATACCGGAAAAATAGTCGCGGTCAGCCCGGTCCTTAAAACCGGAACTTCGCTGATTGACGACAGCGGCCAGATCGTTTATATTGAAGCAGATGAGAAAAGTCCGGAAAATAAAAATCCGGTCCAGGCGCTGGAGCCGGGCGAGGATATTTCGGTTTGCTTGGTCAAAAAATCCGAGGCAGTCAATTTTTTTTTGAAGGAGCAACGTAAGGGGACGTATATCAGTTCGAATCTGTGGTATTTCTTTGGCCTGAGCGAATGGATAAAAGAATAATATGGTTCCAACTCAGTTTCAAAAATCAGCAGCGCTGCTGATCGTGGATATTCAGATTGATTTCTGTCCGGGGGGCGCTTTACCTGTTTTGGAGGGGGATCAGATTATTCCGACTTTGAATATGTATTTGGAATTATTTTATAGTAACGAATGTCCGACCTTTGCCACGCGCGACTGGCATCCGGCACAGACGTCGCATTTTAAGGATTATGGCGGTGTATGGCCGAAACATTGCATCCAGAATACGCCCGGGGCGCGCCTTCATCCGGATTTAAAACTGGACACAAAAACGGTTTTTTTATCCAAAGGGATGGATCCTCAGAAAGATAGTTCTTCCGCATTTCAGGCGATGGACCGGAAAGGAAAATATTTATTGCACTATCTATCCGAGATGGGCATCAAGAAGATTTGTGTCGGCGGACTGGCCACCGACTATTGCGTGAAGGCTTCAGTGCTTGAAGCCCTGAAGGATGGTTTTGAGATCTTTCTTTTAGTCGATGCGATTAAAGGTTTTGATCTTAACCCGGATGATTCACAAAAGGCCATTGAAGTGATGAGAGCGGCCGGCGCCAAGACCGTCACGTTTTGGGATGTGAAAACCCTGATGGAGGAAAATTGAGATTCTGTCCTAGCGTCCCTCCCAGAGAAAATTCCCAGCTTAAATTTTTTTAAAAGGCATAGGGGAATGGTCGATTTGTGATAGAATAATTTACTTTTGATAGATATTTTATAGAATCCCGATTTTAAAAATCTCCTAAACGTTAGGGATTATTTTTCCCAAGGAGGGCTGATGAAAGTTACGCTCGTAATTCCCACCCTGAATGAAATCATCGGAATGAAAGAGATCATGCCCAAGATCAAGAAGGAATGGTATGATCAGTTGCTGGTTATTGATGGACAGTCAACGGACGGAACGATCGAATACTGCAAGCAGATGGGCTATCCGCTGGTGATCCAGCAGAAAAAAGGGATGCGTCATGCTTACATGGAAGCCCTGCCGTATATCGAAGGAGACGTCATTCTTACCTTTAGTCCCGATGGAAATTCGATCCCCGCATTGATCCCCGAATGCATCAAGAAGATGAAAGAAGGCTATGATATGGTCATTGTGTCGCGTTACGCCCAGGGGGCGAAAAGCTATGACGATGATCTGATCACTGGTTTCGGCAACTGGATGTTTTCTTCTGTGTTGATTAATCTTTTGCATGGGGCGCATTACACGGATGCCATGGTCATTTACCGTGCCTATAAAAGAAGTTTGATTTATGAATTGGGATTGGACAAGAATTCCAGCTATGAAAAGGAAGAAAAACTTTTTAATACCAATGTCAGCTGGGAGCCGCTGTTGTCGATCCGTGCCGCCCGCAAGAAATTGAAGATCGCCGAGATTCCGGGGGATGAACCCGCACGCGTCGGTGGAGAGCGAAAACTGCAGGTATGGCGCTGGGGCGCGGTGTTTCTTTATCAAACGATCCGGGAAGTGTTTGTTAATCAATACTAATTCCCTGTGCGGAGAATATTCTGCCGGGGGAGATTCTTTTATTCCCATCTTTTTTGGTCGAGTTTCTTTCGATCATGCAAAACTCAAAATCTTTACAGTCCATTCATAAAATTAAAATCAAGTCTCTGTTTTTGTCTTTCTGCGTCAGCGGATTTCTGGGGCTGATCCTGTGGTTTTCCTCGGATCTGCCTCCTTATGGCGTGCCGCAGCAGGAGGCCAATGTCTATTGGAGTAACATGGTGGACATTGCCCATAAATGGAGGACTCTGCAGCTGAGCCTTTGGGATCCGGGTGTGGGCGGAGGAACGAGTCTTTTTTTATGCGGGCAATATCCTTTACTTAATCCAACCAACTTGGCCGCGTGGTTTATGGATGACGCGCATTTTTATCTTTTTAAAATGATTGAACCGTATGTCTTTGGTGTCTTCTTTGGGGCGTTGTGTTTTCTGGACGTGTTTGGACTGCGGTGGCCGTATGCGTTGTTCGGGGCTTTTTATTATATGGGATTGGGGTTCGGGCGCTTCACGATCATTCCTGAATCTCCGTTATTGCTTTGGGGGTGCGCGCTCTTCCCTTTGATGGTTCATGTGTACGCGAAGCTTTTTCAAAAAAATCCGTTGCGCGCCGCTGCTTGGGTCGGGAGTTTGATTGCGCTGCAATTCGGGGTTGAGGGGACGACTCAATTTCCGCAGGTTTTGATCTGGTGGCTGGTCATGCTGACGATCGGAGTGCGGGAGGATGTGTTCCCAAATCTTTTCAGAACAAAAGAGGGAAAAAGAAACGGTCCCTCGATCATAGGACGATGGTTGTTGTATGTCTGTGTTTTGATATTCTTCGCGATTGGTATTTATGGAGTCCAATTCTTCCCGACGTACGATTTTGCTTTCCATCAATCCGCCCGTATCCCGGGACATTATGCGATCAATAATTTTACGCTCGGTCAACTTTTTGAGATCATCGGGCTTTTTATTACGCAGCCGCAGGGAAGCAGTCTGAGGGGGATCCTGGCGCTGATTCTCATGTGTGTTGCTTTGGGATTATCCTTTAAAAAAGAATGGGGCGAACCGCGTCAGAAGAAATTTTTAGGTCAATTATGGATCGCGACAATACTATATTTTGTTCTGCCCTCAATCGCGGCGGCGATCGTCGGGTTGATTCCTGTTTATGCAAAGGTATTTTCTGTTTTGACCAAGTTTACTTTTAAATACGCGATCCATACGCTGGACTTTTGTACGGCTGTGACTTTAGGAATTTTGTTAAGCCGGGAACGGTCCATGGTGAACGATCCTGCATTGTCGCTGGTCAGACGTATGCTAGGAGGGATGCTGGGAATAGCGGCGGTGTTGGCGGTGACGCTCCCGGTTGTCATGACGGTTCCATTTTTTAAAACCATTTTGTTGGATTGGCATCCGTTTTTCGAAATATTTATACCGGAAAAAGTGCGGACCGCTCTTCTCGTGTGCGGGATTTCCTGGCTGATTTTGTGGCAGTTGGCTTTTCGCTTTAAAAATCGGATGATTATAACCTGCTTCACGGTCCTGTTGCCGTTTTTAGGATTTATGACGACGATCACTTGTTATAACTGGAATAACAAGGGAAAACGAACTCATCTGGCCGAATATCACATGGACAGCCCGGAATATCAATATTACCGTCTGGCTAATGGAAAATATTATCTGCCTTTCGATCCTCCAGCGATGATGATTGATCATTATAATCTGCAGTATGGCCTCCTGGGGACTTCTGGATTTTTTGCCGTCCCCCCGTTTCGTTTCAATAAATTCATGGCCTCTTATCATAATGACGCCTATGACCGGCAGACCTATTGGACGATCACACAATTTCGGATCAACCAGCCGTCGGGAACATTGGCCACTTATTTTCCGGTAGATTTTACGACGATGCGGCATGGACAGCCCCTGGCCTGGAGAGGTTTTGATAAAAAAATTTCCGGTGAATTCTATGATATCTGGGAACGTCAATCGCCAGCGCCGAAAGTATTTTTTGCCCGACATCTGCGTGTCCTCGATTATTCGGCGTTGATCAGGCAATTTGATGAAACTCCGTTTATGGATACCTTGTTCATTGAGCGCGACGATGCGCGTCAATTCGGATTGAACAATCAATCTTTTCCTGTTGATCAGAGTTCGCCGGCGCAGTACGAAGATTTTTTCCAAAGACAAGGGGACCGAATTCAAGTGAGGATTAAAACGCCCCGGGGCGTTTTCGTGATTGTTCCGCAGATGTATCAGAACGGTTGGAAGGTCTGGATCGATGGTCAGGTCGGGAATATCTTTCCGGCGCAGTATTTATTTTTGGGATTCCGGTTGCCGCCCGGCGAACATTTGGTCCGGATGAAATATGTTCCGCCGCTATTTGTGTTGGGGTTTATGCTGAGCCTCGTGAGTGTTGTCCTGTTGGTTTATTTAAGTTGGGGGCCGGGGCAGATTTCTTGGATAAGAAAGGGATAAAGGATGAAGATTCTTAAACGAATTCTTTTGAAACAGTGGTTCATCGTGACTTTGTTGGCAACCAGCGCAGGCTGTTCACGCCACGAGCTCCTTTATTATGTCGCGCCCAGTGTTTTGCCCGACACCACCCGTCAGATGAAGACCGTCGGCTTTTGGATCGCCCGGCATCCGTTCCCGGATCAAGTGATGATGACCTCCGAAGAGATTCAATTGCTCAATCAGCAGATTGAAAAGGAGATGAAACTGACGCGGGATATTTTTCAATGGCCTTCGCCTTTGGTGGGGGAAAGTTTAAAAAAGACCTTGGTCGATCAGATGAATTATGTCTCTCAACAAAAATTTTATCTGACCAACGGGCGTCGGTTGCCGGTTTTGGACTGGGATCGTTTTAAATTGCGATCGCATGCTGCGCCGGCCAGGTTTTGGCAGGAGATGGTTGAGTCAATGGATCTCGACAATCTTCCCAAGACGATCAATCCGCAATACGGAGTGATCGTACATTACGCCGACCAGCGGGTTTTGCCGACCTTAGAAGGCCTGTACGCAAAACCCTTCGACATCGATTTCGATGAATTGCAAAACAGTACCTTGGACATCGGCACACCGGTCGTGGTTGTGCACACCAGCCGGGACGGGCAATGGGTATATGTCGTTTCAAAGTTAAGCGATGGATGGATTACGAAAGATCGGGTCGCGATGTGTTCTTTGGATGAATTAAAAAAAAATTTATCAGGGGCTTTTGTGGTTGCGCTTCGCGCGAAAGTGGATATTTTTCTGGATCAGGGGTTGACCGAATATTATGATTATGTCCGCATGGGAGTCGCGTTGTCGTCATCTTTCGAGGAGATTTCTCAGGATGTTGTCCAGGTGGTTTGTGTGCAGAGAGATTTTAATGGCCGGGCTGTTTTTAAAAACGCTTATGTCCGCCGGAAAGATATCAATCAAGGGTATTTGCCGTATACGCCCAGACAAATGATCCAGCAGGCGTTTGAATTGCTGAACACGCCTTATGGATGGGGCGGGATGTATGGTGAACAGGATTGTTCCGCTTTTTTGCAGGAGATCTTTGCCAGCGCTGGGATTTTCCTGCCGCGCAATTCTTCACAGCAGCGTTTGGTCGGGAAATCATTAGGAGAATTTGAACAGAATGTTTTGACACAGAAGAAACAGGAGATATTGGTTAAGCAGGGAATCGGAGGAATGACGGTCCTCGGGATGAACGGGCACATCATGCTTTTTCTCGGGGAAGTCAACGGAATCCCTTACGCGATCCACGACACGTGGGCGTACCGGGAACGAAAAATCGGAAAGGACCATCCGAGAGTGATCAACCGGGTGGTGGTCACGGATTTATCACTGGGAGCGGGATCAAAAAAAGGTTCGCTGCTGGAAAGATTAAAGACAATCAGAGTGATCGATCAAGAATAAGACTTTGATTCAAGGACGTTGGATTTTAAGGGAAGAAAGGAACAACAATGGTCAAGATGGGAATCGTTTATGAAGGTGATCTCCGGTGCTGTTTAACCCACGGCCCTTCCGGAGAGAAAATTCTAACCGACGCCCCGGTGGACAATATGGGCAAAGGAGCGGCGTTTTCTCCGACGGATTTGGTCGCGGCCGCGTTAGGCTCATGCATGCTGACGGTCATGGGGATCGTGGCGCAACGGCATCAGATTAATCTTCAGGGCGCCAGAGTGGACCTCGAAAAAGAGATGGTGACCGCTACGGTCCGGCGCATTGGAGAAATCCGTGTAACTTTGTATATGCCTAAAGCGATTGATCCTGTGAAGCGCGAAATGTTGGAACGGGCCGCAGAGCATTGCCCGGTGCATAAAAGTTTGCATCCGGATATCAAATTACCGGTTAAATTTATTTATCCTGACTGAAGGGGCTATCGAAGATGACGATCGACACAACACGAAAAGAATTGAGCGGTTATACTGCGGTGAGCCCGACGACGATCCATGGCTGGCCGGCGATCTTTTTTAGTCTGCCGTTTATGGCGGCCGGTATCTTCATTGTATTACTTTCTTTAAACATTATTCCTTGCCCTGATGAGAAATTTCATGTTTCTCGAAATATGGTGGCTGGAATCGGAGGGATGTTTTTCTTGGCCGGCTTTTGGGTGTTGATTTATGGGATCAAGAGCCAGTTGCAAGCCTTAGAGACTCGCCGACTCATTCAACAAAACCCGTCGCACAGCTGGCTGGCCGATTACCGTTGGGATCCACGTCAAATCAGCGATCACGCATTGGGACAGGTGATTCAAAATTTTCTATCGATGATTGTTTTCGCCGGATTCATCGCTTTCTTTCATGTGATCTTTTTCTCGGTAGGCAAGAAGGACGTCTGGTTCGTTAGTATTGTCCTGGGCATTTTTGATCTCGTCATTGTTGCTTTGTTCATTAATTGTGTTTATCTTTTTATACGGTTTAAGAAATACGGGACGAGTGTTTTAATCTTTAATCAGTTTCCGTTCTTTCTGGGTGATAAACTGGATGTGGTTTTGCAGACCGAACATCCTGTTGAGGGATGTCAGAATTTGCAGGTTTCTTTGCGTTTTGTTGAAGAGCGTTATGAGACCCGAGGCACGGGAAAGGACCGGTACTCCGTTGTGGTCTTGTATCAGATCTATCAGGATGATTTGATTATTCCTGAACCGCGCCGATATGAAGCCAACGAAAGATCATTGAGGGTCCCGATTTCTTTGACGCTTCCCAAGGAAACGGAATACGCGACGTGTCTTAGTCAATTTCCGCCGCGGTATTGGCAATTGGAAATCAAAGCCCAGACGCCGGGAGTTGACTATGGGGTAAGATTTTTGGTGCCGGTGTATTCCACCTCCTCTCACAGAGAGGCAGAGAAAAAAGATTAGGACATTATGCCTAAAGCCTCCGTGACGATCAATATTGATGCCTCCCGCGAAAAAGTTTTCGACATTATTCATGATTATGATCGAAGACTGCAATGGGATACCTTGTTACGCAGAGCCGAACTTTTAAACGGAGCCAAAAAAGCCGGATTGGGAATCCGCGCTGTCTGCGCGGCGAAATGGTCAATCGGAGGGATCGCCATTAAAATGGAATATATTGTCTTTGACCCTCCGAAAGCCGCAGCGATTAAGATGGTGAATCGCCCGTTATTTCTTGATACATTTGCTGCAACGATTAGGAATGAACCCATCAATGCTCAACAATCTAAGGTAACCTATATCTATAATTTCAGCGCTCGGCCAAAGAGATTATCATTTATTTTAAATCCAATTATGAATTGGATGTTGTCGCATGAGACAAAAAAACGACTATCCGCCTTGAAAAATTTTCTTGAGAAAAAATAAAATGATGAGCCGATGAATACTCGTTTAATTAAAACATTCCATGTCTCTTTGATGCATGCTCCTTTGCATCAGCCTTTTCGCACCGCCTTGGGCCAGCATGATGAACTGGAAAACATTTTGTTTTCCTTGGAGCTGATGGACGGAACGAAGGGACGGGGCGAAGCCGCGATCGCGACGCATATTACCGGAGAAACGATTGCCGAGACGATTGCGAACTTGAAATCGATCGGACAATCATGGATCGGACGGGACAGTTCGGATTATTTGCGGTTGTCTTTTGAATTAAACGAACGGTTACCCAAAAATAAATCCGCGGTCGCTGCGCTCGAGATGAGTTTGATGGACGCTCTGACGCGTCAATGGAAAATTCCTTTGTGGAAATTTTTTGGGAATACTGCTCAGCGATTAGCGTCGGATATCACAATCGTCATCGCTGACCTTGAGAAGACCCAAGAGGCGGTTAAACGGTTTTATCGACAGGGGTTTCGTACGTTCAAAGTCAAGATCGGCCGGGACGAAGAGTTAGATTTCCAACGCGTTTGTGCCGTCAAGAAACACGCGCCGCGCTGCGCGATCTACCTGGACGCCAACCAAGGTTATTCCGCTGCCCAAACTTTGCGTTTTCTGAAACGCTTGGCCCGTTCCGGAATGACCCCTGCGCTCCTGGAACAACCCGTCCCGAAAAAAGATTGGGACGGTTTAAAAAAAGTCACTCGTCTCGCTAAAGTTCCCGTTTGCGCCGATGAAAGTGTTTCTTTTTTGTCCGATGCCGTCCGGGCGGTCCGTGAAAAAGCGTGCGATGTGATTAACATTAAATTGATGAAGACCGGCCTTTTTGAGTCGAGAGAAATCGTTTTATTCGCGAAGGCAAACGGTATGCGGTTGATGATCGGAGGGATGATGGAAACGTCTCTCGCCATGACGACCTCGGCGCATCTGGCCGCCGGGCTGGGTTGTTTTGAGTTTGTCGATCTGGACACGCCGTTTTTTATTAAAAAAGGCTGGGATCAGAATCCGTATTTAAATCAATACGGGATCTATGATTTAAACGAGGTGAAAAGCGGCATTGGCGATATTCATCTCCGAGCGGAAAAAATTTGATGATCTCTTTTATCAAAACAGTTCTTAAATGTCTAGCCTTGGCGGTCATTGCCTGGCTGGTGTATTTTTTGCTGGTCGTCACGCGGCACGAGCAACTGCAGAATCCGTTTATTGTCCAGATTTTAAAAACCTTCAATCAAATTTTTCCCCAGAAAGAAAATGACTCTTCGCCAACGCCGAAATCGTCAAGACAAGAAATGGCGAAATTATTTAATTTTTATACCGCCCACATCCCGGTCCCGGATCAGATTCCCCAGGAATTGAAAAGACCGTTGGAACAATTGGATGGGCTGGCGCCTTATGTCCGAGGCGAGCTTATCTCGAGAATCGCCGGTATGTTTTTGGTCGAAAAAAACGACTATGAACAGTATAAACCCGCGCTTGCGCCGTTTTTTGTTGACCGCCTCAAAGTCCATACAGAAGGTCAAGGCGCCAAAGGCGTGGTATCTTTTACTCAATCGTCTTTTCCGAGTTATAAATATTATGAACATTCACAATATACTATCAGTGAGGTTTATCCAAATATCGACTATTTTATTATCCGCGTCTTGGGAGAATACGCGGTCCCAGAATTGATCAGCGCTCTCCAAGACGATGACCCGTTTGTCCGCGCTTACGCCGCCCTCGTTCTGGGAAAGATCCGGGACAACCGCGCTAAAAATCCATTAAAGACCGCTCTTAATCAAGAGAAGGAACCCGGCGTGTCCAACAATATGTCCTGGGCCTTGGGAGAAATCCCTGATGAGGATTTGGCGACGATTCGACGGCAAGAGTCTTTAGATTTAGTTAAAGAACTCAAGACCACGACGAAAAAATCGAGACAATGGCTGGATGCAAATCAGGGGCGGGATCTCAAAAGAATGTTAAGCGATTTGTTTCAGGAATTAAAACGAGACCGGGGCAAGGCCTGCCCTCAGGAATGCACGGACTCTATCGCCGAGCTTCTGAAGCAAACTGAGGATATTGAAATTTTTAAAGGTCTCATTGATGTCTTGATTTATGCCGATGCCAGGGACCATGTTCCGGAGATCGCGAGTTTCCTGGAAAACCGTTATTGGTTTAGAGCCGTTGAAGATTTTTCTTCGCTTTTATTGGTCGGAAACCTTGTTCTAGAAGATCAAAACGCCAACGAGAACCAATCTCTGGAAAAGCCCGAAGGGGCCTATCAATGGCCTGATTACAAATTTTTCTGGCGCAGTCGTCTTTTTGCCGTTTATCAAGCTTTGCAAAAATATCAGAGTACGGATTGGGAATTCAAGGCCAAGGCGATTCAGGGCTTGGCCGCGTTGCATGCGGAGGAATATGCTCCGGTGATTGCTCAATATTTGACGTACCATCATGGAAATGTCGTGGATATCGCGATGCAAGCGCTGGGAAAATTTAAAGCGGTGGAATATGCGCCGCGAATCGCCCAAATGATTAAAAAAGGTACGTATATGGGAACCGCCCTTACCGCCATTACCGCGTTGAATGAGATGGGTGTTTTAGATCAGTACCACGATCTGATTACGCAAATGTTCCATCACGATCATCCCGAAGTCCGCTGCGAGATCATGGTGGCGATCCGGAAATTGGATGGGCGGGCATTAAGATCGGAGATTGAGGAATTTTTATTGGATTTGGGTTCCTGTTTGGTCGACGATAAAATGATACAAAATATATCCGGTGGTTATAATCAGATGGCGATGAGCACGGTCCGGCTGGAGGCCGCCAAGACCTTAAAGATTTTTATGGACCCTTCTTTTTCTTGGCCGGATTACGCTCCTCGATTATCTGATTTTTTTTCTTCTGAATCCTGTGATTTAATCCTGGCTGCCGAAAAATCCGCGCAGATGAAGAATAAAGAGTTTACCCCGCAAATCTTGCCGCTCCTCGATCATGACCAGGCCTCGGAGCGGTTGGCCGCGGTTCTGGCGTTGACTCAATTGGGTGAGATCCAGGCCACAGATTCTTTTATCCGTATGCTGAAAGATCTTCATCCGGTCATTCGTGAATCCTGCGCGAAAGGCCTCGGAGATTTTCTCAGCACAAAAGCGGTCAGATTCTTAGTTGAGAATTTGTATGATGATCAAGAGAACGTCCGTCATGCGTCGGCTGAAGCCTTAGCTAAAATTGATTCAGAAGAGCCTTTGGAGGAGATGGTGCAAGAAAGTTTGTCCGAGGACGATCTAGTTCCGGTCTGTAATGAAAAGATGGTGCCCCAAAAATGCGGTTATGTGAATGGTAAGGGAGAAACGGTTATCGGTTTTCATTTCGATGGCGCCAACCATTTTCACGATGGTGTTGCTTGGGTCAAGAAATCAGAGATCGAAGATAATCATTACAAAATAATGTATGGTTTGATCGATCCTTCCAGTCAACTTCTTTTGCCTCCGGAATACGAAGAGGTCAAAGATTTCGTGGAAGGGATCGCCTTAGTCAAAAAAGATAAACAGTGGATGTATATCAATAAAGAAGGAGCGGTCATTTATGTGGTGGATAGCCAGGCTACCGATGCGGGCGATTTTTCCAGGGGGTACGCTACGATTAATATCGCTGGAGAAAAACGTCTTCTTAATCATGATGGTCAGCTGGTTTCGCAAGATTCGACACTCCCGGGGACCGTCATGCCTTTCTCAGAAGGGTTGGCGCGCTATATCGTTTGGTTCAGGGCTGCGGGCCTAGATGATAACGGAAACATGATCGCTGGGATGGAACAACAATATGCGGATTCTCTTAAGTCTATTATCCCTGGATATCCTTACGGCCAATGGGGGTATGTTAATCCACAGGGCGAAATTGTGATCCCGCAGAAATTTGCCGATGCCGATGATTTTCATGAAGGGTTGGCCGCCGTGGCCAATTTTATTAAAGAAGAAAAATTCATGAAGAGTAAGGAAACAGATTTAGCCGAACACATCCGCCGCTATTTTGATTACACTTTTGGTTTCCCGCCGGGATGGATGGGGCGGGCCGTTGATTTTACCTTTGAAGATAGTGAATCTTCAAGCAAGTTAAGGTTCGGGTATATCAATCCCAAAGGGGAAATAGTGATCCCGCAAAAATTCGATTGGGCCTTCGCATTTAAGGATGGATTGGCGCGTGTGAAGTTTAATAATCAATGGGCGCTGATCGATTCCTCAGGAGAGATTGTGGCTAATCTTTATTATGTGGATGACATGCTCGACTTCTCCGAAGGGCTGGCGGTCGTTAAAGTCGGACGGTTTTTTGGGTTTATCAATCATCGTGGGAAATTTGTGGTGGCGCCACGGTTTAAATGGGCAAAAAGTTTTAGCGGGGGTATGGCCGAAGTTACCCCTGTCGGCGCTCATTGTATAGGAACGGCGGTTATTAACCGGCAAGGAAAATATGTTTGGATTAACAGGACAGAATAAACATACGCCGATCATCATTTTGATTTCAATGATGATTTTTGTGGTTTCAACGAATTCTGCTGATAGTAGCGATACGGTCAATCCCTCCGCTGATGTTCTCTCCAAAGCCGCTAAAAGTGACGTTGCGAAATCATTCTATGGTCATTGGCAGGATTATTCCAAACGGCTCGATTTGTATATTGATGAAAAGAATATCTTCGTCATCAATGCTTCACAAACCGCTTACGTTAATTGCCGAGGCGAAACCGAACCGGTTGAGCCGGTCGTTTACAAAATCGTTGATTCTCATCCCGAGGATCGTTGGATTAAAGTGCAAATCAAAGATCGAATCTCCGAGCGGCCCTGTTGGTTGGTGGATGTCCAAGATCCATGGAATCCGTATTCCATCCTGGGGGATGTCTATGGGTGTTCCAAGGAAAATTCTGTTTGCAATGCTCATGAGGAAACATTCGACGTCGTTTTTCTTTTCGGTGAGGATTTCAAGTCCGTCCAATTCCAAATTGTTTCTGAGAATAAAAATCAGTGGAATTCTTCTTATAAAATGTCGTTTTTGACTGAGGTGAATCCCTGGTTTCTCAGCGAACGGAACGCAGACATTCCCGCGGAGTTAAATGATTTTGTAAAACAAAAAGAATTTTTTTTCCTGGGGGTCGATCAGGAAACATTGCGCCGGCAGATGCATAATGACGCTGATCCGGGCGCTGAATCACGGACGGATGCATTGATCAAAGACATCTATTCGCTTAAGCCCAAGCGGCAGATCGCGGCTTTAAAGCAGATTGCTAAGTTTCCTTACCGTATCATCGGCGTTTATCCGTTTCAGCCGGGGATTCAAATTGGTTCGTCGAAAATATTTTCGAAGCCGATCGATCAAGTGGATGTTCTGCTGCCGGTTATCTTGAATATCTTGAAAAGCGATCCCCTGAGTTGCGTGCGTAATGAAGCGGCCAGAATTCTCGGAGAATTTAATGATCTGGAAGCGAGTCGCGTCATTCAATCCATTTTAGAAAATCCTCAGTTCAACAATCTTGCCGCGAGGAGTTTGAGGGATTATAGCTACAATTTTTGTGAAGATTCTGCGTTTCTTGTTCAGACCTTAGCGGAGTTGGGAGACCGTAAAGCCGTTTACGCCCTTGCGCAGCGTCTCAATGACCCGGATGAAAATATTCAGCTGGCCGCGCTCAATGTTTTGATCAAAGTCGGCGCCACGGATTATGTCCCGCAGATGATTGAACTGTTGCGTTCCTCTAATTCGTTGATCCGGGCCAAAGTGATTGAGGGGTTAAAAGAGTTTCGCAATAAAGAATTACTCGCAAAATATATCGATCGTAACCAAATCGAATGCGATATCCCGCTTAACGCCTTAAAAGCATTGAGCGCCTTGGAACCGAAGGAGTATGCGAAGCAAATCGCGGTGGAATACCTTATCCCGTTGACAATTCTCAAAGGTGAACAATATTTCTCAACGGATTATTGCACGAATGATAAAAAATTTATCACCGAGGCCGTGATTGCTTTGGCTCGTGTGGATGAACTCAAGCCTTACAGCGCTTATTTACTTCCTCTTTTGAAAAATGAAGATCCTGACCTGCGCGCTCTGGGGTTAGTGGGGTTAAGGTTGGCGCAAGCCAAGGAACATACCGATGAGATCAAAGCATTGTTGACTGATTCCAGCGAATGCAAGGGCCTTGTTCCTGATTCCTGGATGCTGCAATCGAGCGTTGTTAATTTTGAGGCCGCTAAGACGCTGAAATCTTTTTCGGATCAGGATCCCACGCTCGTTAACCCGTCCATGGAAGAGGCGGCTTTACAACCTCAGCCTTTCGATCAGATCATGGAGATGATGAATCCCTCGCGTCAAAATACTCCCGATGAGGTTTTAACTATTGTAAATTTTTTAAAGAGTGAGGACAGTGAGTTGCGTAAAATGGCCGCGACCGCTTTATCCCGGCTTAAAGGCGATATGGTCTTGCAGGCTTTGCTGATGAGTTTAAAAGACTCTGATCCGCAAGTCCGAACGTTAGTCGCCTATACCCTCGGGCAAAAGAAAGATGTTTCCGCCGTCGAGAGTTTAACCGATCTATTAATGGATCCCGACCGGAACGTTCGTTTGTCCGCGGCCCAGGCCCTTTCCCAAATTAATCAACCGAAAGCACTCCGCTACACTCCAACCGATCAGGAGGAGCAACTTTTATATCCCGCGACCTATCAAGGACGATCCGGTTATGTCGACCGAGACGGTCGGGTGGTGATCGATTTTCTTTATGACACGGCTTATCCTTTTTCCAATGGAGTTGCCTGGGTTAAGATGAAGGAATTAACCAAGTCGGCGGAGATCACCTCTTTTGGTTTAATTGATTTGTCGGGAAATTTTACGATCGCTCCCAATTCGCAGATTAAAGATGTTTTGAATTTCCAAAAAGGTTTTGCCCGGGTCAATTACGATGGGGTTTGGAAGACGATTAACCGGCAAGGTGAATTGCTCCCGGATCAACCGCTCATCCGATTTCGCAGAATCGCCTCCGAGGCCCATTTTCTCCTCAAGGAGGAGAACAATAAAACATTTCTCTATAATGAAAAAAGCGACTCACTTTTCCCTCAGGGACTGGAATTTATTGGAGAATTCTCCGAAGGCCTGTCGCCGGTCAGGATGAATGGGCGTTTTGGTTATATTAACCAGGAGGGAATGATGGTCATTCCTCCGCAATTTCTCGACGCGCGGGAATTCCACGAAGGACGCGCTCGCATCCGTCAAGACATGTCCGGCCCGTGGGCTTTTATTGATACGAGAGGAGAGATTGTTTTGCCATTGCCTTACTTGGATCAGGTTGAGGACTTTCACGACGGTCTGGCGGTGGCCAGGATCGGTGATTATTACGGTTATATCGGTCGGGACGGTCAGTTTGTCATCGGCGCGCAATTTAAACAAGCCGGAGATTTTCAAGGGGGCCTCGCCGTTGTCATGAGTTTTACAGAAGACCAGCCTTTTTACTTCAACCCAAAAGGCGAAGCCCCGGACCGACAA
>JAHFFY010000032.1 GCA_023247705.1 Candidatus Omnitrophota bacterium
ATATCGAAAATCATCCAGCACTCCCGACAAAAATGTATTCCCTGTCCCCGCGCTATTCGTTCCACCCAAAATAAATCGATCTACCTGTCCGCTTCCATTAACATCCCCTAACCATGCACCATGATCATCGTTAGGAGCAAAATTGACATTTTCTTCTGCTCCATTAATGTATAGTTTCATTTGATTCCCATCCTGAACAAATGCACAATGAAACCATTGTCCAAGCGACAACACGGTTGTTCCTCTTGCCTGTACAACGCGAGCTGTATTGTGCTGCGCTACGGCATCTAATTTTCCGGACACAAGCCGAAAATTAAAATGTGTATCTGCTGCGCTGGCACCCAAGGAAAATATAGAATCTGTGTCGATCCCTGGCTTTATCCAGAAGGCAATCGTGCCGATCTGATCATTCTTTATCTGATTTCCCAGCGCCGTTATGTCAACCCGATCCGTCCCCTTGAAATCAAAACCTGAATTCCTTTGGCCTAGGACAGACAGGGCGACTGTATTGCTGGTGGCTATCCCGTGATTGCTTCCTTGCCCAGCATCTACGACTGTCGTGTCTTGGGCATTGTCGTCCATCTTGTAATGGGCAAAGGGATCATCAATTTGTTGAGCTTGAGACATAGCGCTTATGAACGTTAAAATTAAAGAAACCGCAGCCGCGATTGAAAATCTTGAAATAATGTTCTTCATATCAAGCTCCTCTCTGCATGAACAAAATTTTGGTTAGTTTATGAGCTCCAACAAAAAATCCGTCATCCAAGTTATGGGTAACGGATTGGTGGACAAATTTGTAGGATTGATACAAGGCGGAGTCCTTACGTAAAATGTCTAAGAATAAGGAACGAATGATAAAAGGTAAGAATCCCCTTCAATGCGTTATTTCAGTTGCTTGTCCCTTAGTTACAAAATTTTTTTTACGGGACTGCGAAAATCACCAAAAGGTTACCGCGGAGCGATTTTTTTGCAGATCGCATCGGCCATCTCTTGGGTACCAACTGCGGTGGGATCATCGCGATCCGCTTTCAAATCGTAGGTAACGTACTTGCCTTCCTTCAGGACGGCCTTAACCGCGTTCTCCAGCCTTTCCGCTGCCTTCGTCTCATTGAGATGCTCCAACATCAACACCCCGGAAAGGATCGTGGCGGTGGGATTCACTTTATTTTTCCCGGCATATTTCGGCGCTGAGCCATGCACCGGCTCAAACAGGGCGATCTCATCGCCGATATTGGCACCCGGAGCAACACCTAGTCCCCCCATCAGACCGGCGCATAAATCAGAAACGATATCGCCATAAAGGTTGGGCAAGACAAGAACATCAAAAAAATCCGCCCGCTGGACCAACTGCATGCACATATTATCGACAATCACATCCTCGAATTCGACTTTTCCCTTATACTCTTCCGCAACTTCGCGGGCTGTTTTGAGAAATAACCCATCAGAAAATTTCATAATATTCGCTTTATGGACCGCGGTAACCTTCTTTCTTTTATTGTTCAGCGCATACTCAAACGCGTATTTGACAATCCGGCGCGAACCGGAAATCGAAATCGGTTTAATCGAAATGGCGGAGTCGTCCTTGATCTGTCGGGGTTGGAGCGCATTAATCTCTTTGATCAATTTTCGGGCGGCATCGGTATGAATATCAAATTCTATCCCCGCATAAAGGTCTTCGGTATTTTCTCGAAAAATAACCAGATCAATGTCTTTGGTTTTGGCTTTGGTCCCTTCATAATACTTGCATGGCCGGACACAGGCAAACAGATCCAAGGCTTGACGCAATTGAACATTCACCGAGCGGAAACCTTTTCCAATCGGCGTGACAATCGGACCTTTAATCGCCACTTTATTTTTTCGAATCGATTCTAACACACGGTCCGGTAAAGGCGTGCCGGACGCCTTGATCGCGAACTCTCCCACCTGTTCTTCGTCCCAGGTAATTTTAACGCCCGTGGCATCAATGCACTTCTTCATCGCCAAGGCAACTTCCGGACCAATACCGTCTCCTGGTAAAAGCGTTACTCTATAAGACATTCAAAACTCCTGTCCTTAAAAAAGACAATCTACATCAGCTGCTTGAACTCTTCGACGTTCTTGACCTTGCTTAACGCGACATCATAGGTGATGACACCCGCTTTATACAAATCTCTAAGCGAGCGGTCCATCGTCCTCATCCCAAATTGACTTCCCGTCTGAATGGCAGTGGGCATCTGTTCTGTCGCTTGTTCTCTGATTAAATTTCTGACACCTGGTGTCGCAATCATGACTTCGGTTGCGAGCACCCGCCCTTCTCCTTCGGCTCTGGGCAACAAAAGCTGCGACACGACTCCCTGCAAGCAGGCCGCGAGCTGTAATTTGACTTGCTGTTGCTGATGCGGCGGGAAAACGTCAATGATACGTTCGACGGTTTGCGGAGCATCCGGGGTGTGAAGTGTGGCCAAAACCAAATGGCCGGTTTCCGCCGCGGTCAAAGCCGTCGCGATCGTTTCCAAATCACGCATTTCTCCGACCACAATCACATTGGGATCCTGACGCAAACATCTTTTTAAGGCCTCGGCAAACGAATTCGTATCGCTGTAGACTTCGCGTTGTTTAATGATCGATCTTTTGTTGGTGTGAATATATTCGATCGGGTCTTCGATGCTAATGACAATGACGGAACGTTCATTATTAATCAATTCGATTAACGCCGCCAGAGTTGTTGTTTTTCCGCTACCCGTCGGTCCGGTCAAAAGGACCAAACCATTCGGTCTTCTGGCCAGCTCAGACACAATTAAAGGCAACCCTAAATCCTGGATATTGGGAACGAACAAAGGAATCCGGCGGAAAGCGGCCTCTACCGCTCCCCGCTGGATATGGACATTCACCCTGAAGCGATCCAAACCGGAAAGCGCGAGAGAGAAATCCAGTTCACGGTCTTTTTCGAATTTTTCTTTCTGAAAATCCGAAAGAACGCTATAAATCATTTTCTTTAACTCGTCCCGGTTGAGCGGCGCTTCCCCCATGAACACCAATTCCCCGTCAACCCGCAGAACCGGACGGCTGTTCTCGGTTAAATGCAGATCCGAGGCTCGGCTTGAAATAGCGAGAAATAGCAAATCTTTAAGTTCCATATTCCCCTCTTTGTCTAGGTTTCTAGAACAGACTGCTTAGATAGTTTTTTAACCCACTCCCCGATCCGTTTGATGCCTTCCTGAATTCTTTCCGTAGAGGTGGCAAAACTCAATCGAATATAATTATTCGCGCCAAAGCCGTCTCCCGGAATCACCGCCACATTAACGTCGTTTAAAATTTTCTCCGCGATGCTGACCGCACTCTTTTCGCCCAATTTGGCAATATTACAAAAAATATAAAAAGCCCCTTGAGGCGGGACATAAAAAATTTCAGGAATTTTATTTAAACAAGACATCATCAAATCTCTTCTGACCTTAAATTCATCCCGCATGGCATTGATACTCGCATCCGGCATCTGTAATGCGGCCAAGGCGGCCATTTGACTGATCGACGTCGGATTAGAGGTCGTATGGTCCTGAAACTTATTGATATAATCAATGATCTCCTGTGAAGCCCCGCAATAACCGATGCGCCAGCCCGTCATGGAATAAGCCTTTGAAACACCGTTCACCGTGACGGTCAGGTCGAAAATATCTTTTCCTAAAGCGGCAATCGAAGGATAGGCCTTAGTATCATAAATCAATTTCTCGTAGATTTCATCACTGATTACATAAATTTTATGCTTTACGCAAATGGCGGCAATCGCCTCTAATTCAGATTTGGAATACACCATGCCGGTCGGGTTGGACGGAGAATTCAAAATCAAAACACGCGTTTTGGAAGAGATATTCTGGGCTAATTGCTTGGCGGTGATCTTAAAGTTGGCTTCGGCAGAGGTGGCAAGAATCTTTGAAGTTGCTCCGGCCAGCTTAACCATCTCGGGATAACTGACCCAGTACGGAGCGGGGATGATGACCTCATCACCCTCGTCGGCTAACACTTGAATGATATCGTAAAGGGAATGCTTGGCCCCGCAAGAGACCGCAATTTGGGATGGTTTATACTGCAGTTGATTATCTTTTTGGAACTTGAAGGCGATCGCTTCTCTTAATTGGAGGATGCCGATGCTGGGAGTATATTTGGTAAAACCTTTTTGGATGGCTTCGATCGCCGCTTTTTTGATGACATCGGGGGTGTCAAAATCCGGTTCGCCGGCGCCGAAATTAACCACATCTTTCCCTCGGCTGGCCAGCTCTTTGGCTTTAGCGGTGATTGCTAATGTTGAAGACCCGATAAGTCCTTTGACTCTTTCATTGACCTTCATCTTTGCGCCACTCCCAAGATAAACAACACGGCTTGCCTCTTATAAATCTGCTCTTTACCAAAAACTAAACAACTATGATCCGGATGGTTTCTTAGTAAAAATCTTTTTTATACCGCCGACAATCTTGGGACCAGATTTTGTCTTGTCTGGAGAAGATATTTCTTTTTTGGGATGACTTTTTGTTGGATCGGATGGCAGAGCGCGATCTTTTTTGGTTTCTTTTTCGGGAACGAACGATTTGGCTTTGGTTTTGCCGATTTCCGCGGGCAAGCTTGCCGGCGCTTCTTTCGATTTGCTTTGAGCTTCCGTCTTGCTTTTGCTGATGATGACTTTATCTTTTTCGGTCAATTCCAGATAAGTCAATTGAGCGTTATCGCCGCGTCGGTTCGACAAATTCATGATCCGGGTATAACCTCCCATGCGCGCATTGAATCGCGGGGCAATGGTCGTAAATAACTTGCTCACCAAACCATGATCGCACAAAATGGAAAAAGCCTTGCGGCGCGTGGCCAACGTACCTTTTTTCCCTAAAGTAATCAGCTTCTCAACCAGTCTTCTGGCTTCTTTGGCCTTGTCTTTGGTTGTACAAATTCTTTGGCGTATCAAAGTCGCTTTGGCTAAATCCCTGATCGTTGCTTTTCGTAAAGTTGAATTGCGACCTAACCTGTTTCCTGCAATTGAATGTCTCATATTATTCCTTCTTCTTCAGTTTCTTCAAATCAACTTTCATGCCTAGACTTAATCCCATCGCTTTTAATAAATCATTGATCTCGCTTAAAGATTTCTTCCCGAAATTTCTAAAATTTAATAACTCCGATTCCGGTTTACGCACCAAATCAGCGATCGTCTTGATGTTCGCTTCTTTCAAACAGTTCGCGCTTCTAACCGATAATTCCAGTTCGGAGATCGGGAGCCGTAATTTTTCATAAAGGGCTTGTTCTTCGGCAGTGACTTCCTCTTCCTCTTCCTCTTCTTCGGGGAGCTGCCCGTAACTCACGAACACATCGAGATGACGTTGCAGGATGTTGGATCCATAAAGCAGCGCTTCTTTGGGATTGATCCCGCCGTTGGTCCAAATCTCGACGATTAAACGGTCATAATCTGTTTTCTGCCCGACACGGGTATTTTCAACGAGGAAATTCACCTTCACGATCGGGGTAAAAATCGAATCAATGGCGATCGTCCCGACAGGGTTGGTGTCTTTTTTGTTTAAATCGGCTGGCACATAACCACGTCCGCGGGCCACTTCTAACTCAACGTTAAATTGAGTGTCGCGGGTCAACATGGCGATATGCAGATCCGGATTGAGGACTTCAATGGTCTCATCGGCAATAATATCCTTCGCTTTGACTTCTCCTTTGGAATGGGCTTTGATGTAAACCGTCTTCAATGTTTTAGAATGTGAGCGTAAAACCAAATTCTTGATGTTCAAGATAATATCACAAACCGGTTCCATGACCCCGGGAATGGTAGAAAACTCGTGCTGCACGCCGTCGATCTTGATGGATGTGATCGCACTTCCTTCGATCGATGAAAGCAAAATCCTTCTCAAGGAATTTCCTAGCGTAACCCCATAACCTCGCTCAAATGGCTCTGCGATAAACTTACCATAAGTTGCGGTATAGGTTGATTCATCACAATCCAACCTTTTAGGCATCTGAAAATCTCGCCACTTAACTCCCATGTTCTCCTCCTAATTCACGATATGTGGTTTTTGAACCACGTTTGCCCCATCTGATTGAGGGGAATCCCATTAAAGGAAAAAGCTTTATCTTGAATAAAGCTCAACGATTAATTGTTCATTGACAGGATACTCGATGTCCTCTCGCTGCGGCAACCGGATGACTTTCGTTTTGTATTGGTCTTTATCGACATTTAACCACGTCGGCATTTTACGCTGCGCAGAGGATTCAATATTCTCTTTGACGTTCTTGAGTCCTTTGTCTTTCTTAAAAATTAAAGTAACTTCATCGTCTTTTTTCACCAGGAAAGACGGGACGTTCACACTCTTTCCATTCACATGAACAAAACCATGACTGACAATCTGTCTGGCTTCGCTTCTGGAGGTGGCAAAACCGGTCTGAAAAATGACATTATCCAGTCTGCGCTCCAAAAACTGCAACAACGTTGAACCGGTAACACCTTTTGCCCTGGCCGCACGGTAGAAATAATTCCGGAATTGTCTTTCAAAAATACCATAGATTCTCTTTACCTTTTGTTTCTCTCTCATCTGTAACCCAAAGTTCGACAATTTAGCACGTTTGGCCCCGTGCTGTCCCGGAGCATATTCTCTTCTCTCAATCGCGCATTTATGCGTAAAGCATCTTGCGCCCTTCAAAAAGAGTTTTTCTCCTTCCCGTCTACATAGGCGACAATCTGGTCCCCTATCTCTTCCCATTTACTTCTTCCTTTCTATGACGACCTGACACGTTATTGATTTGATTAAAGAACTATTCACTTTTAATGACATCCTCAATAATCCGGATCTTACACTCTGCGTTTCTTCCGCGGTCTGCATCCGTTATGCGGCATAGGCGTGACGTCTTTTATGGACGTCACCGCTAATCCGGCTGATTGTAAGGCTCGAATCGCTGACTCGCGGCCGGATCCGGGACCTTTCACTAAAACTTCGACGTTCACCAGACCTAATTCTTTTGCCCTTTTCGCTGCTTCTGCCGCCGCAACCTGAGCCGCAAATGGCGTCGATTTTTTGGAACCGCTGAATCCCACTAAACCCGGAGAAGACCAGACAATCGTGTTGCCTTCCTTATCCGTGACCGTTATGATCGTATTGTTAAATGTGGCTTGGATATGAACGATCCCGCTGGTAATCCCCCGTAAAGCCTTCTTTTTTGCTTTGTCTTGTCTGACCATGTCTTTTCCTTTTTATTATGCGGCTGCCGCCTTGACCATGATTCCGATATTCTTCTTTTTCCCTTTACGGGTTCTTGCGTTTGTCCTGGTCCGTTGTCCTCGGGCAGGCAAACCTTTTCGATGACGTAATCCGCGGTATGTTCCGATGTCAATCAGTCGTTTGATATTCTGATTCACTTCACGTCTTAAATCGCCCTCTGTCCGGTAATTCTTCTGAATGATCGATGTAAGAAGAGCTATTTCTTCGTCAGATAGATCTTTGGCCCTCTTACTAAAGTCGATCTTGGCGGCTTTTAAAATTTTGCGGGCGGTTAATGGTCCGATCCCATAGATGTACGGTAAGGCAGCTTCAATTCTTTTTTCTCTGGGAATATCAACCCCTAAAAGTCTTGGCATCTTTTCTATCCTTGTCTTTGTTTGTGCTTTGGATTCGCACAGATTACTCTCACGACATTCTTTCGTCGGACAACTTTACATTTACTGCAAATTCTTCTCACTGAGGATTTTACTTTCATATTATTTGCACCGATAAGTTATTCTCCCCCGGGTCAGATCATAAGGAGATAACTCTACTTTGACCCTGTCCCCTGGGAGGATACGGATAAAATGCATCCGAATTTTCCCTGATATATGCGCCAGCACTTTATGCCCATTCTCCAACTCGACGCGAAACATCGCGTTGGGCAATGCCTCATGAACAACCCCTTCAACTTCGATTAAATCTTCCTTGGCCATATTATTCTGTCAATATTTCCGGACCTTTTTTGGTTATAGCGACAGTATGTTCAAAGTGGGCCGATGGTTTTCCATCTTTCGTCACAACGGTCCATCCGTCTTCCAACGTTTTCGTCTGCCACGTGCCTAAATTGACCATCGGCTCGATCGCGAAGACCATCCCTTCTTTAAGAACCGGCCCCATGTGCGGCAAACCAAAATTCGGAATTTCCGGATCTTCATGTAATGCTTTCCCAATGCCATGTCCGACAAAATCACGGACGACAGAAAAATCATGTGATTCTACATATGTCTGGATGGCAGAGGATATATCCGAAAGATGATTGTCAACCACCGCCTGTTCAATTCCCTTTTGTAAGGATGTCTGTGCAACGGTCAACAGTTTCTTCAACTCGTCCGAAATCGAGCCTAATCCGACGGTGACAGCCGTATCGGAATAATAACCATCGGAGATAATTCCAACGTCAATGCTAATGATATCTCCATCTTTCAAAATCCGTTTGCCCGGGATCCCATGAACAACTTCCTGATTGACCGATACACACGTGCAACCCGGAAATCCGCGATAACCTTTAAAGGCAGGCAAAACTTTATGCCCCGCGATCAACGCTTCCGCTTTGACATCGATATCTTTGGTGGTTATGCCACTTTTTAAAGAACGCTTTAACTCTTTGATGATCGAGGCCAAAATCCGTCCTGCTTGCCTCATCAACTCTATTTCTTCCGGAGTCTTAATTATAATCGACCCAGTTTGGGACATAAAATTTGTCTATGACGACTTCAAAGGACCGTGTCCGCTTTTGTGTGACGCTTTTCCTTGATCGTTAAATAATTGCATTAACTCGTCTTTAAGAATTTCAGATTCTTTGTCCGCGTCCACTTTCACTAACTTGCGCTGAGCATGATAGTAATCAACAATCGGGGCCGTGCTTTCAAGATAAACCTTCATTCGCTTTCGTATCGTCTCTTCGTTATCGTCCGGGCGCTGATACAATTCTCCGCCGCATAGATCACAAATATCTTGCTTCTTCGGTGGTCTGTTCTTGATATGAAAAGGGGCGCCGCATTTTTTACAGACCCTCCGTCCGGTTAACCGCTGAATAATCACCGGAACGCTCGCTTCCATGTATAACGCGACATCAATCGGATGACGGATCTTAGTCAAAATGGCATCTAATTGTTCGGCCTGGACTTTTGTCCTCGGAAAACCATCCAGCATGTAGCCCTGCGCACCGTTTTTATTTGCCGTCAGCTTATTTTCAATGATCTTGGTAACGATCTCATCCGGGACCAATGCCCCGCTCTCAACCAGCTTTTTGATCTCCATCCCCAGAGGCGTTTGGTTCTTCATCTCTTCGCGCAAAATATCGCCGGTTGAAATGTGGGCAATGTTCAGAGCTTCTTTTAATAATTTTGCTAACGTTCCCTTTCCTGCTCCGGGAGGGCCTAACAAAATTATTCTCATCGTCTTCCTTTAAGTTGGCCGGATTTCATAAATCCGTCATAATGACGCATGAGCAAATGAGATTCAATCTGTTTCATGGTATCCAACATAACGCCAACGATAATTAAAACGCCTGTCCCTCCGAAAAATGACGCAATCAGATACGGGACTTTAAATGTCGCCATAATCGCATCAGGCATCACCGCGATGATACAGATAAACATCGCTCCGGCCAAAGTAATCCGGGTCATAACAAAATCCAGAAAATCTGCCGTCGGGGTACCGGGCCGTACACCTGGAATAAATCCGCCGTGCTTTTTCATATTCTCTGAAACATCGACCGGGTTGAAAACAATCGCCGTATAAAAATAACAGAAAAAAATGATCAAAAGACTGTATAACAGATAATAAGGCCAATGCCCACGCAATAAAAAACTCGCAAATTTTTGTAAACCCGGGTTCGGGATAAAACTCGCCACCGTTGCCGGGAAAAGCAAAATCGATTGAGCGAAAATAATCGCAATAACCCCGGAGGTGTCTACTTTCAGCGGAATATATGTGCTCTGCCCGCCATAAACTTTTCTCCCCACGATCCGACGCGCATATTGAACCGGAATTTTTCTCTGAGCCTGAGTAATCAATGTGATCGTAATAATCACGGCGACTAAAAAGAACACCATAATAATCAATGTCAACGGTTGAATCTGGCGCGCTGCGGCGGTTTTAGGGGAAAGCAATAAGAATAAATTTCGAATCGCTTCGGGGGCGTTTGAGATAATCCCTGCCGTGATAATCAAAGAAATCCCGTTTCCTATCCCGCGCTCCTGAATCTGTTCGCCCAGCCACATCAGTAACAGGGTCCCGGTTGTCAAGGTGAGTACGGTGATCACTCTAAATCCCCACCCGGGATCATTCACGATTTCCATGCCCTGAAACGCGCCGGGACTTTCCAGCCAAAGCGCAATAAAAAATGATTGAACTCCCGCCAACACCAACGTCCCGTAACGGGTATATTGATTAATCTTCTGATATCCGGCATGCCCTTCTTTCGCCAATCTTTCCAATGCCGGAAAGACCGCGGTCAGAAGCTGCATAATGATCGAGCTTGAGATATAGGGCATAATCCCTAAAGCGAAGATAGTCATCTTCGAGATCGCCCCACCGGAAAACAAACTCATGATGCCAAAGATCGTGCCTTCAGACCGGTTAAACCATTCGGTCAATACCGCCCCGTTGACTCCCGGAGTCGGGATATAACAGCCAATCCGATAAACAAGAATAATACTTAACGTAAACAGTATTTTCTTTTTTAATTCCGGAATTTTAAAACAGTTGAGAAAAGCTGATAGCATTAATTATGTATTTAGTTTTTAAAAACGCGTTGAATTCGTTAATCGGTCTTATGCTGCGTTATTCTTGATCACTGTTGCCTTCTCAACGACCTCAACCTTGCCGCCTGCTTTCAGGATCTTTTCTTCAGCGCTCTTCGAAAAACTATGCGCCAGGATCGTAAAAGATTTACCAATTTCTCCATCGCCTAAAATTTTAAAAGGCTTATAAATGCTGCGGATCAAACCCTGGGATTTCAAAAACTGCGCGTCAATACGGCTGCCGTCTTTAAATCGCTTTAAACTATCCAATTTGACAATCTGGTAAACTAAAGGATTCTTCCGGCGGAAACCAACTTTGGGAAGGCGACGGATCAACGGCATCTGCCCGCCTTCAAGACCACCGATGATCGCCCGGCCAGAACGGGCCAACTGCCCTTTCTGTCCCTTGCAGGACGTTTTACCATGACCTGATCCCTGGCCACGGCCAACGATCTTTCTTCGTTTTTTGGATCCCTTAGGATTTTTTATCTGATGAAGGAACATCTGCTTTCACTCCTGAAGCGCTGACCGGTGTTGCTGAAGGCTGGCGCTGTTTTAATCTTGAAAGGCCGTCAATCGTGGCCTTAACGACATTGATTGGATTATTGGACCGATGACACTTCGTTAAAATATTGCGAATGCCCGCCGAATCACAAACGGCACGCACCGGACCGGCCGCGATCACACCCGTACCCTCTGCCGCAGGTTTCAGCATAACTTCCGCCCCGCCGCAAACACCATTAATTTGATGCGTAATGGTCGATTTATCCATCGGAACAGTGATCATATTTTTTTTGGCCGCGATTAAAGATTTTTTAATGGCAATCGCAACTTCATTGGCCTTACTAAAACTATACCCCACTCTTCCCTTGGTATCACCGACGACAACCAAAGCGCTGAAAGATAATCTCTTCCCGCCTTTCGTAACTTTAGTGATCCGGTTGATCGAAACAACCTGTTCGACAAACTCAGATGGAACCGTCTCTCTTTTTCGGGGAGGAGGTTTGCGCGGACCTCTCGATTTTTGCTGCGAGGCCGCAGATGTTTCCGCCGCGTTCTCTTCGTTGGGTTGGTTTGAATTTTTGTTATCCGTCAACCCGGGTTCGTTTGGTTTTGCCTTTTTGTTTTCAAAATTATTTTTGTTTTCAGTATTCATTAAAATTCCAACCCGCCTTTTCTTGCCGCTTCCGCGAACGCCTTGATACGTCCATGATAAAGGTAACCGCCTCGATCAAAACAAACTTTTTTAATTCCTTTTTCCTTGGCCTTCATGGCCACAACTTCTCCTAAAATGGCAGCGGCATCAACGTTTCCGCCGCTCTTGATTTTAGTGCGCAAATCCTTATCTAACGTGGAGAGACCAAACAAAATCTTCTTTTGTGTGTCGTCAATGATCTGCGCATGCAGGTTCTTCAAACTGCGATGAACGCATAATCTGGGCTGATCAGTCGTGCCCTGCAATGTTTTTCTGAGTCTTACATGCCGATAAAATCTTTTTACTTCTCTAATATTAACCATATGTTTTATTTTGTAACAGATTTACCTTGTTTTCTTCTGACCGCTTCCCCTAAATATCGAACGCCTTTCCCCTTATAAGGCTCAGCCGGCTTCAATGCCCGGATGTTGGCGGCGACCTCGCCCACCAGAGCGACATCAATGCCTTCAATAATAACTTCTGTCGGTTTAGGTGTAGACACTTTAACGCCCATCGGGACATCGAAATCGATCGGATGACTAAAACCTAAATTCGCCGTAAATTTCTGACCTTGAGCCTGGGCGCGGAACCCCACACCCTGGATTTCAAGCTCACGTTTATGACCTTTGGTGACCCCGGTGAACATGTTCACCAAATGAGACCGCACGGTCCCATGATTGGAACGAGTCTGTTTGGAATCGGAAAGTCTATGGACGAGCACCTTTCCATCTTTATGTTCCGCATTGATTCCTAGCGGAAACGTTAAAGACAATTTTCCTTTTGGGCCTTCAATACGAATCGTGCTGCTGTCGATAGCGACTTTGGCGTCTTTGGGTACGACAACTGGAATTTTACCTAATCTGGACATGGTGTAATTGATTTAATTGATTAAACAAAAATTTACCAAATATAACACAACACTTCTCCGCCGATATTGCCTTTGCGGGCATCCCGATCCGACATGACTCCCTTAGAGGTGGAAAGAACCGCGGTCCCCAATCCATTGATCACGCGGGGAATCCGGTCATTATGGACGTAAACGCGCAACCCCGGACGGGAAATTCTCTTGATCCCGGCGATCACGGATTTTTTGTCTTTCTGATATCTCAAATAAACCTTTAAAATCCCCTGTTTATTGTCTTTGATCACGCGAAAATCTTCGATGTAACCGTCGTTCTTGAAGATCTCCAAAATCTTTTCGCCTAATTTCGACGAAGGGATATCAACGGTCTCTTTTTTGACATGAGCCGCATTACGAATATTGGTCAATAAATTGCTGATGGGGTCTGACAACGACATATCCTTAAATCCTTTTGTTAATCGACTAACTCTAAGCGTTAGCTTTTAAATTAAACAGATAATTTCCAAAAATCTACCAGCTTGCTTTTTTAACACCCGGGATCTCGCCCTTCCAGGCAAGCTCTCGGAAACAAATCCGGCAAGTACCAAACCGTCGTAAATACCCTCGGGATCTTCCGCATAATTTACAACGATTATGCTGACGCGCTGAAAATTTTGGCGTCATCAATGATTTATTAATTAAACCTTTTTTGGCCATAAAACTCTATTCGCTTTCTCTGGGATTGGTAAAAGGCATTCCTAAAAGACGTAATAATTCCAGATTCTTTTCCTTATCGCCGCCCTTGATCACAAAGGTAATGTCCATCCCCTGCGTATGCTGAATCCGTCCGGCTTCGATCTCAGGAAAAATAGCCTGTTCTTTGATGCCTATGGTGTAATTTCCATCATGATCAAAAGATTTTCTTGAAACACCGTTAAAATCACGGATACGCGGTAAACAGACATTAATCAAACGATCCATAAATTCATACATTTTGGCCCGGCGCAGAGTCACCTTACATCCGACCGCAACGCCGATACGTAATTTAAAATTGGAAATGGCTTTCTTGGCCCGGCGCAAAATGGGTTTCTGTCCGGTGATGATCGCTAAATCTTCCGCAGCCCGGTCCATGATCTTCTGATCGCTTAAAGCCTCTCCGACCCCCATGTTCACAACGATTTTCTCAAGTCGAGGCACAGCCATCACATTATCGATGCCGAACTTCTCCTGAATCTGCTTGATGATTTCACTACGATATCTTTCTAATAAACGTGGTTTCATTTTAGATCACAGCCCCTGATTTTTTGCTTAAACGTGATTTGGTCCCATCTTTGGCGATGGAAATCTTAAAACGAGCCGGGGCATCGGATTGCTTATCCACCAACATCAAATTTGAAAGATGAATCGGCGCTTCCATATCAACAATCCCGCCTTTTTGGTCCTGCTGAGTTCTCCGTTTAGCTTTTTTCACCAAATTAATATTTTCAACAATGGCCTTGTTGAGTTCCGGGATGACACGCATGACGCGCCCGCTTTTTCCTTTATCTTTGCCAGAAATGACCATCACCGTATCATTTTTTCTAATGCGCAACATCAAACAACCTCCGGGGCCAATGAAACAATTTTCATATATTCCATATTACGCAACTCGCGCGCGACCGGACCGAAGACACGCGTGCCCTTCGGATTACCCGCTTCATCGATGATCACGACCGCGTTGGTATCAAAACGCACATAGGTCCCATCCTGCCGACGGATCGGGGATTTGGTCCGTACGATCACCGCCCGGGCGACCTGTCCTTTTTTAACGGCGCCCTCAGGAGAAGATTCCTTGATGTTGACTTTGACCACATCGCCGACTTGAGCCGTTGCTTTTCCTTTACTGTTCAAAACGCCGATGAAAGACGCTTTGCGCGCGCCGGTATTGTCCGCTACATCCAAAATTGTTCTTAAAAAAATCATATCGGCCCTTTTAATTCTTCTTTAAAATTTCTAAAATAATCCAACGTTTATCTTTTGACAACGGACGCGTCTCCATGATCTTCACCAGATCGCCTGTTTTGGATTCGTTCTTTTCATCATGCGCCTTGAATTTCTTGGCGTGACGGATTGTCTTGGTATATTTCTGATGTTTCGACGCCCATCGCACCTGCACGACACGCGTCTTATCCATCTTGTCGCTGACGACGGTTGCCGAAAGGAATTTTCTTCTATTTTCCCGTTTTTCCATCTTTGGCTCTTTCTGTTAATAAAGTCAAAATCCTGGCGATTTCTCTCCGGATCAATCTAAAACGACCTGGTTTTTCGACTCGTCCATGTCGACGCTGAAAATTAAGATCAAACAACTCTTTCTTAAGCGTCTTTTCGTGCACGATCAACTCCTGGTCATTTAATTCTTTTAACTGCTTAATTTTCATTTTATAAACCTTTAAAAATAATTAATATGTCTTTAGTGAGTGACACCGGCGCGGGCAATAAACCGGGTTTTAACCGGCAATTTAAAAGCAACTAAACGCAAAACCTGTTTGGCAAATTCTTCGGGAACGCCGCCCACCTCAAACAAAACCTTTCCGCGCTTAACCGCAGCAACCCAATGATCCAGATCACCCTTTCCTTTACCCTGACGGGTTTCCGCCGGTTTTTTGGTGACCGGTTTATGAGGAAATATTTTAATCCAAAGTCGTCCGGCGCCTCTTAACTTCCGAGAAATGACCAACCGGGCGGCCTCAATGTGATTACTCTTGATCATCCCGTTTTCGAGAGCCTTTAAACCATACTCTCCAAAAGTCAAATGGCAGCCAAGCGTCGCAATGCCTCTATTTTTTCCGCGCTGTGATTTTCGATATTTAACTCTTCTTGGCGTTAAAACCATTTCATTTACTCCTTCTGACCTTCTGTGGAATTCTCTCGATCGCTTTCGATAATCGTATCACCTTTATAGATCCAACTTTTAATCCCCAAAATCCCGTAGGTGGTTAAGGCTTCGGCGAATCCATAATCGATATCGGCTCTTAAAGTCTGCAAAGGCAGTTTACCTAAATGATAAGTTTCGCGGCGAGACATTTCGGCGCCGCCAAGTCTTCCGGCACAGCTGATTTTGATTCCTTTGGCTCCGGAGGCCATCGCCTGATCAATCGCTCTTTTCATCGCACGGCGGAAGGCCACGCGTTTCTCGAGCTGAAATGCGATGCTTTGAGCAACCAACTGGGCATCGATCGCCGGGTTCTTAATCTCTTTGATATCGACCTTGATATTGTCCGCATTTTCTCTTTTGGTGATCTTCAATAATTCCGTTCTTAATTTATCGATATCCGCGCCTCGGCGGCCGATGATGACCCCGGGACGGGCAGAACAAATTCTCACCCGCACCTGATCAGCGAGCCGCTCAATCTCAACGACCGAAATCGCGGCCTGTATAAATTTCTTTTTGATATATTGCCGAATTTTATAATCTTCACCGACATTTTTGGCAAAATCCTTTTTGTCCGCATACCAAAGACTGCGCCAGTTTTTACCGTAACCTAACCTCAAAAGAAATGGACTAACTTTTTGCCCCACCGGATAACTCCTTTAATTATTTTATTTTTATTGGTTTTTTCCTTAATAAAAATTTCTCTAGAAGACCAATATAATAACTTTTGTCTTCTAGAAAAAAAACCTTATATTGACTTTTTATTTTTTGATCCAAAAGTCAATAAATCCAACTCAATGACCAAATGGCTCGTTCTCTTTAAAATAGGTGTTGCCCGACCAAATGCAGCGGCGCGAAATCTCTTCCAGGAAGTTGCGCCGTCAGCGGTGATTTTCGAAATAAACAACTGATCTTCCGTCAATCCTTTTTGTTTGGCATTGCTCACCGCCGAATGAAGGACATTGGTGATAAATTCTTTCGACCTTTTATTCGTGTGCGACAAGATGGCTAAAGCACTACTGACATCCCTGCCGCGGATCAGATTAACGACCTGTCGCATCTTCAACGATGAAACTCTGATATAACTTCCTTTTGCGTGTGCAATCATATGAATGACTCGTCCTTAATACATTTAATTAGTTTCCGGGTTTTCGAGTTAGAAAATTTTTCTGAAAAAACATGGGACTCGTTAAACGCGGCAACTCGCTAACTATTCTAGTACTTTGTCAATTATGTTTTCTGAGGCGCTTTCTTCGCTTTGACGCCGCCGTGTTTTTTAAATATCCTACTGGGCGCAAACTCACCTAATTTATATCCCACCATGTTCTCGGTGATAAAAACCGGAATATGTTTTTTACCGTCATGAACAGCAATGGTATACCCCACGAAATCCGGGGTGATCGTTGATCGTCTTGACCAGGTCTTAATGGGTTGCCTTTGACCGGATCGGATCATTCTCTCTATCTTTTTGACAAGATGTTCGTCTACAAACGGACCTTTTTTAACTGATCGTGGCATATTACTTTGTCCTTCGCCTTAAAATGAATACATCTGAATATTTTCTTCGTCTACGTGTTTTGAGACCTTTGGTTGCCTTTCCCCATGGCGTGACCGGATGAGGATTTCCTTGAGGAGCTTTTCCTTCCCCGCCGCCGTGAGGATGATCATGCGCGTTCATCGCGGCACCCCGAATATGAGCCTTGCGACCTAACCAGTGGGATCGTCCCGCTTTACCCAACGAAATCGATTCATGCTCGACATTGCCCAACTGACCGATCGTCGCGCGGCAATTTAATTTAACTTTTCTGACCTCACCGGAAGGTAATCTCAAATGAGCAAAATCACCCTCTTTCGCCATCAGCTGAGCTGATGTCCCAGCTGAACGGGCCATCTGTCCGCCTTTGCCGGGCTGTAATTCGATGTTATGGACCGCGGTTCCTAACGGAATGCGGCTGAGCGGTAAACAGTTTCCGCTGCGGATTTCGATATCTGCGGTGACCGTGCTAATCACTTCATCACCGACTTTTAATTCTAATGGAGCCAAGATATAAGCTCTCTTTTTATCCGGATATTCAATGAGTGAGATGCGGCATGATCGATTAGGATCATATTCAATGGCGATGACCTTGGCCATTTGATCAATCTGATCGCGTTTGAAATCAATCAAGCGGTACATCCGTTTATGTCCGCCGCCGCGAAAACGCATCGTAATGCGGCCATAACAATTCCGGCCGCCAGATCCGCGTAACGGTCTTAACAGCGATTTTTCGGGTTTTGATTTCGTGATTTCTTTGAAATCCGAAATCTGGGCGTGACGCAAACCGTTTGTGGTTGGTTTAAAACTTCTGATTCCCATTTCTACGTGACCTCAATCTTTTCTCCCTCTTTCAGGGTAACAATAGCTTTTTTCCAGTCAGGAATATAACCGATTTCCTGCCGCACGCGTTTTGCCTTGCCCGGCATAATCCCGGTATGGACGCTGAGAACTTTGACTTTATAAATTTCCTCGACCGCTTTGCGGACATCCGTTTTGGTCGCTTTTCGATTCACATGGAAAAGATATTTTCTCTGCGGCTCCATGGCGGTGCCTTTCTCGGTGCGGATCAATGTCTTGATGATATCGTAACAGGTAATCATTTTATTCTTTCCAATAAATTCTTGAACGCGGATTTTGTGATTAATAATTTTTTGTTTCGCAGAACATCATATGCAGTGACATCGCTTACTCTTTTTAGATTGAAATGCGGGATATTTCTGGAAACTCTGACAATTTTCTCTTCGGCCTTATCGAAGAGCGCCAAAATTTTTCCTTCCAGCTTTAAATTTTTTAACCATTTTGCGAAATCTTTGGTCTTGGTGTAATTTATGTCAAATTGATCAATGCAGAACAAATCTTTGGCCATGAGTTTGGCATTGATACTTTCACGCAACGCAGCAGCTTTGACCTTTCGAGGAACAGAATAACTAAAATCACGTGGATGCGGACCGAAGACAACACCGCCGCCATGCCAAAGAGGCGATCGGTTAGAACCTGCACGGGCACGGCCTGTTCCTTTTTGACGAAAAGGTTTTTTACCACCGCCGGAAACAGCACCCCGCTCTTTGGTGGAAGCGTTTCCCTGACGATTATTCGCTTGATACATCACCACCGCCTGATGAATCACGTTAGTATTGACATCTTCGCCGAACAAACCATCCGGCAACTTCATGGTTTCAGTTTCTTTTCCTGTCGTGTTATGAATTGATAATTGCGGCATCAAACTACTTACCTTTCCCCGCTGCTTTGGCCTTGCTTTGTTTCATCGGATTGCGTTTGATCGCAGCGACTTCTTTACGTTCATCCAGTGATCGGAAGGCCTTCCGTCTTGATTTATTAATTTCTAAAAAGCTGTTCTTCGGACCGGGAACAGCTCCTTTGATAACAAGCAAATTATTCTCGAGATCAACCGCCATCACCCGCAGGCTCAATACCGTGACCCGGCACTGCCCCATATGACCGGGCATGTGCGTTCCACGCAAAACTCTGGATGGATCGGTACTGGCTCCAATTGAACCCACGCGACGATGATGCATCGAACCGTGCGCCGCCGGACCGCCGGACCAATTCCACCGCTTCATCCCGCCCTGAAATCCTTTACCAATCGAAATCCCGCTGACATCAACATACTCGCCCGGCTTGAACAAATCGACTTTGATTTCCTGACCGACTTTATAATTTTTATTATCAGAGGATTTAAATTCTTTAATAATCCTTAACGGCGCAATACCCGTCTTCTTAAATAACCCCTGACGAGGTTTATCGATTCTTGATTCCTTGACCTGGTCAAAACCCAAAGCCACCTTGAGAGGCAAATCAATGAGTTTGACGATAAAACAAGGTCCGGCCTCAACGACCGTGACCGGAATAATATTTCCGTCGCGATCGAAAATCTGCGTCATCTTTAATTTTTTCCCCAACAAACCGCTAATCATATTTAACTCTTATATTGACTTCGTTCAATATTTTATTGTTTAATCTCGACGTCAACTCCTGCCGGAAGATTCAACTTACGCAGAGCTTCTACTGTTTTTGCCGTGGGCTCGATCAAATCGATCAATCTTTTATGAGTTGCCAAGCGAAACTGTTCCCGGGATTTTTTATCAATCACCGGGGAGCGCAAAACAGTATACAGTTCCTTCTTGGTTGGGAGAGGAACGGGTCCTATGACTTTTGCTCCGGTCCGGATCGCCGTATCCACGATCTCCTGAGTAGATTGATCAATCAATCGATGGTCATACGCTTTTAATTTAATTCTGATCTTTTGCATAAACTAATTTACATCCTTCTTCAAGCTGTCCATCATTGTTCGTTTATGAGTAACCTATTACTTAATGACTTCTGAAATAACACCTGCTCCGACGGTACGGCCACCTTCGCGGATAGCGAAACGCAACTCTTTTTCCATAGCAACCGGCGTGATCAATTCGATCTCCAACTGGACGTTATCTCCAGGCATACACATTTCGACACCTGCCGGTAACTGAGCTGTTCCCGTCACGTCCGTCGTTCTGAAATAAAACTGTGGGCGATATCCTTTAAAAAACGGCGTATGTCTTCCGCCTTCTTCTTTGGTCAAAACGTAAACGGTCGCTTTAAAATGCGTGTGCGGCGTGATCGAACTCGGTTTGGCCAAAACCATTCCGCGTTCCATCGAATTTTTGTCCATCCCGCGTAACAACAAGCCTACATTGTCACCGGCCTGACCTTGATCCAACTCTTTACGGAACATTTCAACACCGGTGATGACGCTCTTTTGAACGGCGGGACGAAGCCCCACGACGTCAATTTCTTCACCGACTTTGCAAATTCCTCTTTCAATACGTCCCGTGGCAACAGTTCCGCGGCCGGAGATCGAAAACACGTCTTCCACAGCCATCGAGAACGGTTTATCTAAATCACGAACCGGCGTTGGAATGAATTCGTCAACGGCTTTCATTAAATCTAAAATTGGCTGAATCTTGGCCGGATCATCCGGATGATTCAACGCGTCCAAAGCGCTTCCTCTAATAATAGGGGTCTTATCGCCAGGGAATTTATATTTGGTCAGAAGATCACGAACTTCCAATTCAACTAAATCCAAAAGTTCTTTATCTTCGACTTGATCACATTTATTTAAGAAAACTACGATTTGGGGAACGTTAACTTGGCGGGCTAAAAGAATATGTTCGCGGGTTTGAGGCATCGGACCATCGGTTGCGGATACGACGAGAACCGCTCCGTCCATCTGGGCCGCGCCGGTAATCATGTTTTTGATATAGTCCGCGTGGCCGGGGCAGTCGATGTGCGCATAATGGCGTGATTGCGTCTGGTATTCCAAATGAGAGATATTGATGGTAACTCCACGCTCTTTTTCTTCAGGAGCATTATCAATTGAATCATAAGATCTCGCTTCTGCCAAACCTTGCTTATGCAAAACCGTCGTGATCGCAGAACTCAAGGTTGTTTTACCATGATCGACGTGACCAATGGTTCCTATGTTCAAGTGTGGTTTATTTCTGATAAATTTTTCCTTCGCCATGATGACTACCTCCCCCTTTTGTTATTATCTTTATTTAATAGATCATTATTTATTTTTTATTTGCTGCTTCTGCCTTTGCGCCGATGATTTTTTCTGCAATATGATGAGGAACTTCCGCATAAAAAGAAGGTTCCATCGAAAAAGTCGCTCTACCTTGCGATAGAGATCGTAATGCATTAGCATAATTAAACATCTCCGCCAGCGGAACTTCGCAACGCGCCGTTTTTAACTTGCCTCTCGTTCCCATTTCGACAATCTTCGCGCGTCGCGTATTCAAATCGCCGATGACCGAACCCATATAATCTTCGGGAACGGTTACTTCTATATCCATAATCGGTTCCAAGAAAATCGACTTACCCTTGCGCAAAGCCTCATGCAACGCTGCCTTTGCCGCTAACTTAAAAGCCAATTCGTTAGAATCGACTTCGTGGTAAGAACCATCAATTAACGTCACCACCAGATCCACAACGGGATAACCCCCCAAAACGCCACTCATGGCTCCAGTATTAATTCCTTCTTCAATCGGTTTAAAAAATTCTCGCGGAATAGCGCCGCCTTTGATTTTGTTGATAAAGGTAATCCCTTTGCCCTTCTCTTCAGCCGGTTCAACATCGAGAACAACGTGACCATATTGTCCGCGTCCACCCGATTGATGAATATGTTTACCGACCACACCTTTGGTCTTCTGCGTAATCGTCTCTTTATAAGCGACCTGAGGGCGGCCGATATTTGTCTCTAGGTTATGTTCCCTTTTCATGCGATCGATGATAATTTCGAGGTGCAGTTCTCCCATCCCGGAAATAATTGTCTCGGCGGTTTCGTTGTCATACTGAACTTTTAAAGATGGATCTTCGTCAAGAAATTTCTTCAGAACAAACCCCATCTTATCTTGATCAGCTTTTGATTTGGGTTCAATGGCCATAGAAACGACGGGCTCGGGAAGTTTCATGCTTTCGATCACGATAGGATTATCTTCATCGCAAAGCGTATCTCCGGTTTTACTGTCTTTCAATCCAATAAGGGCGACAATCTCACCGGCCTCGGCAGACGAAACAATCTCTTGCTTATTAGCGTGCAGAACAACAATCTTAGCAATTTTTTCTCTAATTCTTTGTTTGGCATTATAAGTCTGAACGCCCGACTCAATCTTTCCAGAATAGACTCTCGTAAAAAATAGTTTCCCCACATAAGGATCAGACAAAACTTTGAAGACGAGGGCGCTCAACGGGGCATCAACGGCCGCTTTCCGTTCCATGATTTCTCCGAATTTAGGATGAGTTCCCTTTATGGGAGGAACATCCAGAGGAGAAGGAAGGTACTCTGTGACCGCATCTAAAACCATCTGGACGCCTTTGTTTCTCAAAGAAGACCCGCAAAGAACTGGGACAAATTGATTCTTAATCACACTGCGGCGAATAGCAGCCGTAATGTCTGGGATAGAGATCTCTTTCTCATTAATAAAATTTTCCATGATATGATCGTCGACTTCAGCCAGCTTCTCTATTAATTTATGACGATATTCCTTTACTCGATCTTTAAATTCAGCAGGAATCTCTGATCTGACAAGTTCAACGCCCTCGGCATCGGAATATGTAATATATTTTTCGGTAATAATATCGATAATCGCTTTAAAACTGTCCTCAGCTCCGACAGGCATTTGGATCGCCACGGCATTGGCTCCCAGACGATCGTGTGCTTCAGCGATCACGCGATCAAAATTGGCGCCCAAACGGTCCATTTTGTTTATAAAAAGAATTCTCGGAACTTTGTATCGATCGGCCTGACGCCATACAGTTTCGGTCTGCGGCTGAACACCGCTGCATCCGCAAAGAACAACGACCGCACCGTCCAAAACTTTTAAAGATCTCTCCACTTCAACAGTAAAATCCACGTGGCCCGGGGTATCAATGATATTAATCTTGCAGTCTTTCCAGAAACAGGTCGTGTTGGCGGCCGTAATGGTAATGCCGCGCTCCTTTTCCTGAGGCATCCAATCCGTCGTGGTGTTCCCTTCATCGACGGTTCCCATCTTATGGATGACTCCGGTGTAAAAGAGAATCCTTTCGGTTGTCGTGGTTTTACCCGCATCAATGTGCGCAATAATTCCGATATTTCTGACTTTTTCTAGAGGGGCTTGCTTTGCCATTTCTTATTACCATCTTAAATGACTAAAAGCTTTGTTGGCTTCTGCCATCTTATGAGTTTCATCGCGTTTCTTGACCGCTGACCCTTCTGATTTATAGGCTGCTAATAGTTCGTCAGCCAGCTTAGTCATCATGGGTTTACCTTTTTTAGCTCTTGCGAAATCTCTGATCCACCGCATGGCCAACGAAGCACCCCTTAATGCCGTTACTTCAACGGGAACTTGATAGGTTGCGCCTCCGACCCGTCTTGGTTTGACTTCCAGCCGGGGACGGACATTGTCAATCGCTTTATTGAACGCTTTCATAACACTGTCTTCTTGAGTTTTCTTACCCAATATCTCAAAAGCGCCATAAACGATATTTTCAGCGATACTCTTTTTCCCTTGATCCATCACAATATTAATGAAGCGCGCGACCATTTGACTGCTATATTTCGGATCGGCGATAACCTGTCTTTTTTCAGCTGAACGTCTACGCATTACTTTTCCTTTTTGGCTCCATATTTCGATCGAGATTTCTGTCTTTTCGCAACCCCGGCGGAATCCAATGTCCCGCGGACAATGTGGTATCTCACCCCGGGGAGATCTTTAACACGACCACCTCGAACTAAAACAATTGAATGTTCCTGCAAATTATGACCTTCCCCCGGGATGTAAGAAGTAACCTCCACTCCATTGGATAACCTTACTCTCGCGATTTTACGTAATGCAGAGTTCGGTTTCTTTGGGGTCATCGTTTTAACCTGAAGACAAACTCCGCGTCTCTGCGGGCAGTTGGTTAACGCAGGTGACTTACTTTTCTTCTTCTTGAACTGTCTTCGAATCCTTATCAGTTGTGATATTGTCGGCATATTTTACTAATTCCACTTTGTCATACAGTTGAAGTCCCGTCCCTGCGGGGATCAAATGCCCCACAATGACGTTCTCTTTTAATCCGCGTAAAAAGTCAACTTTACCAGATGCTGCTGCTTCTGTCAAGACCCTTGTTGTCTCCTGGAAACTCGCCGCGGAAATAAAACTGTCCGTGGTTAAAGAAACTTTTGTGATCCCTAGCAACAAAGGCGTTGCGGAGGCCGGTTTGCCTTTTTTCTTTAATACGGTTTGATTCGCTTTTCTAAACTGAACACGATCGATTTGTTCTCCGACCAGAAAACCAGTATCGCCGGAATCTTCGATCTTAACTTTCTTTAACATCTGCATAATAATTAATTCAATGTGTTTGTCATTAATGCGCACGCCCTGCAACCGATAAACTTCCTGAATTTCATTCAGCAGATATTCCTGCAAAACTTTATCACCGCAGACCCGCAAAATATCCTGAGGGACAACGGGCCCTTCCGTTAATTGCTGTCCGGCAAAGACTTTATCCCCTTTATAAACATTGGGATGTTTTCCATGAGGGATCGTATATTCTTTCAACATCCCGGTGGGACTTTTGACAATGATCGTTCTCAATCCTTTGCGGTCTTCCCCGAATTCTACAAAACCGTCAATCTCGCTGATCACAGCGGGATCTTTGGGACGACGGGCTTCAAACAATTCGGCAACGCGGGGTAAACCTCCGGTAATGTCTCTGGTCTTTCCTGCACCACGCGGAATTTTTGCAACAAGTTCACCGGCGCTCACGACCTGTTTATCTTTCACCAGGATGTGTGCTCCGACAGGGATGGAATAAATACCAATCACTTCCTGTTTTTCATCCGTAATGACGATCTGCGGATGGTATTCTTGCTTGTGCTCAACGACCACGCGTTCGGTAATACCGGTGACGGGATTCTGCTCTTCACGCACCGTAATCCCTTCTTTGAGATCTTCCGAATTGACCATACCCTTGACTTCGGTGATGATCGGGATGGTATACGGATCCCAGGTGACGAAAATCACATCTTTATCGATATTTTTGCCGTCCGCAACGCTGATCACCGCGCCCTGAGGCAATTGATGTCTTTCGAATTCCCGGCCGAATTCATTGTTGATGCTGATCGATCCGTTCCGGTTTAAAACGATGAATTGATTTGATTTTTCGACGACTCTTAACTGATGATACTTAACAATCCCTTTGTTCTTGGAACGGATATACGATTGTTCAATCGTACGGCTCGCGGTTCCTCCGATATGAAAGGTTCTCATGGTCAACTGGGTTCCGGGTTCGCCGATACTCTGAGCGGCGATCGTCCCCACCGCTTCACCGATTTCAACCATGCGTTGGGTGGCGAGATTTCGGCCATAGCACTTGATACAAATCCCGCGATCTGATTCACAGGTCAAAACACTACGGATACGGACTTTTTCGATCCCGAGCTGTTCAATCATCTCCGCTTTTTCTTCATTAATCTCCTGTCCGGATTCGACAACTTGTTGATCCGTGATAACATCAACGATGCTATCCAAGGCCACGCGACCGATAATCCGCTCTTTCAAACTGACGACGACTTCATCGCCCTCAATAATCGCAGAGACGGTAATCCCGTTAAGCGTTCCACAATCCTCTTCAGAGATAACCACTTCTTGAGCCACATCAACCAACCGACGCGTTAAGTAACCGGCATCGGCAGTCTTAAGCGCGGTATCGGCCAACCCTTTACGCGCACCGTGCGTTGAGATGAAATACTCGAAAACACTTAACCCTTCACGGAAACTGGCGGTGATCGGACTTTTAACAATTTCGCCCGATGCTTTAGCCATCAA
>JAHFFY010000033.1 GCA_023247705.1 Candidatus Omnitrophota bacterium
TTCAGATCAGCAGTATACCTATGACCAACTGGGGCGGATCATCACCCAGACGGAAATACAACAAGGTTTAACCGATCAATGGGCTTACACCTATGATTCCGTCGGGCGGTTGACCGATGTTGTCAAGAACGGAAACGCGCTGGCGCATTATGAATATGATTCCAATGGCAATCGTCTGAGCCGCACAGCCTCGGGCGTGACCGAAGCCGGGACGTACGACGACCAGGACCGGTTGTTGAGCTACGGAGATTTCACCTACACCTACACCGCCAACGGCGAGCTCAAGACGAAAACCAATCCCTCCACGGGCGAAACCACCCAGTACGATTATGATCTTCTGGGCAATCTGATGAAAGTGATCCTGCCGGGTGGAACTCAAATCGAGTATGTTATCGACGGCCAAAACCGCCGTGTCGGAAAGAAAATCAACGGCACATTAATCCAAGGATTTCTCTATCAAAACCAATTGAATCCTGTGGTAGAATTGGACGGTCAAAATAACATCATTAGTCGATTTGTGTACGGGACCCAGTCCAATGTCCCGGATTATATGATCAAAAACGGGGCAACGTACCGGATCATCGCGGACCATCTTGGCAGTCCGCGGATGGTCATCGATATCTCGACCGGTACGATCGCGCAAAAAATCGACTACGACGAATTCGGCCGGACGCTCAACGACACGAACCCCGGTTTCCAACCGTTCGGTTTCGCGGGGGGATTGAATGATCGGGAGACGAACTTGGTCAGATTCGGCGCCCGGGATTACGATGCTTATCCCGGACGATGGACGGCGAAGGATCCGATTGGGTTTGAGGGGGGAGATGCGAATCTATTTGGCTACGTTTTTAATGACCCGGTGAATTGGGTGGATCCGAGAGGAGAAAATGCAGATATACTTCTGCCTTTGATTCCAATTATTATCTGGGGAGGAATGGCAGTACTCTTGTCATCTAAGCCCAAAACGTATATAAAACAAAGAGGAGGGAATCCTATTCCAACTTTAGAGGATTTGGGAATACATTACAGTTGGAACCCCAGAAGACCCCCTTCTTCTAATAATAAAGGACCAGGGAAATATCCTTGGTGGATTCTCCTTCCGTTTGCGTTTAAGCCTTTATTAGATTTAGCGGATTTTAAGAATGCATTACAACCTGCCTCCCCAGCGCTAGTTCCTCAGCCACCTGTAAAAGAAACTAATCCAAATAACGACCCATGTGAGAATAAATATTATCCCGTACCATATTGGATTGATAGGGCTTAGATACAATGAATAAGAAACTTTATAAAGTTTTGAGTTTAATAGGATGGTTGCTGTTTCTTCTTCCAAGTGTGATTTATTTTTTATTCCCAATAAACCTGCATTCGCTCGAGAAGATAGTTTCTAATTTGGGGTTGCTATTTTTAGCTTTTATTTTTTTGATTAATTATTATTTAAGCAAGGAAGGAAGAGATACGGAACTCTGGTGGCAGGATATCACAGGATATATTTTTATTGTATTGGTCTTTTTGGATTTTCTTCCTCGTAACATTATTCCTATCGCGAGACTCATTTTGTTTTTAGTCTTTTTGTTTTTGTTGTATGTTAGGTATAAAGAATTATCCGCTAAAAGTAAAGGATAGAAAAAGGTGCCACCAGGCACCAAATAAAGAAAAATTTGTGAGAGAAGTGGTACCTGCAGATGTGAATTCCCGGGGAGGTACCGATCTGTAGCGAAATATGCGATCTGCTGTTTTTCAAAAAGCAAAAAGGCAAGAACTAGCTGGCGACCCTTTTTCCTTTTTGCAAAACAGCATACCTGTTAAAAAGTATGCCTGTGCCCAAAAGCGTGGCCCAGGCATATCCTCACTGGCGTTCGGACGTAAAGCCCCGTGGTTGTTTTTGAGCGGGGCTTTAACTTTTTAACGATCGGTTGTGCGAGTATTCAATTGCTCTTTGGCAAGCTACGATTGGTGGAAGTGTCAACTGTCCCACCCCTGCTGTTTTGTTGAATAAAATCCATCGACCAACAAAACAAAGCGCAGGGGTCAATTCGGTCATGGTCTTACGTCTTTGTTGTCTGGTTGTCCGTAAGACCAGACCTCATTGACGGAAATACAACAAGGTTTGACCGATCAATGGGCTTACACCTATGATTCCGTCGGGCGGTTGACCGATGTCGTCAAGAACGGAAACGCGCTGGCGCATTACGAATATGATGCCAATGGCAATCGTCTGAGCCGCACGGCCTTGGGCGTGACCGAGAGTGGAGTTTACGACGATCAAGATCGGTTATTAAGTTATGGGGATTTCACCTACACTTACACCGCCAACGGCGAGCTCAAGACGAAAACCAATGTCACCACCAGCGAAACGACCCAGTACCAGTACGATGTGTTAGGTAACTTAATGAAAGTAACGCTGGCGAATGGGACAGTGATTGATTATATTATTGACGGTCAGAACAGAAGAGTTGGCAAGAAGGTGAATGGGAGTTTGGTTCAGGGATTTTTGTATCACAACCAGATCAACCCGGTCGCTGAGTTGGATAGTAACAATAATATTGTTGCGCGATTCGTGTACGGAACAAAATCTAATGTTCCGGATTACATGATCAAGGGTGGTGCGACGTATCGAATCATTAGCGATCATTTGGGAAGTCCCAGAATGCTCATTGATATTGCGACTGGCGCGATCGCGCAAAAAATCGACTACGACGAATTCGGCCGGACGCTCAGCGACACGAACCCCGGGTTCCAGCCGTTCGGTTTTGCGGGCGGATTAAATGATCGGGAGACGGGCTTGGTTCGTTTCGGGGCCAGAGATTACGATGTTTATCCTGGACGCTGGACGGCGAAGGATCCGATTGGGTTTAATGGGGGAGAACTAAATCTTTTTAATTACGTCAATAATAATCCAATCAATAAAAATGACCATAATGGTAAAAGAACAAAAGACGAATGTTGGGATGATTTTCAGTCATGTATTGAAGCTTGTAATGCAGCTAATCCAGATGATGATCAAGGATGTAGAGATGGAGATGGGGATGATGGTGGAAATGGAGAACCCACTAATGAATGCTATCAGGATTGCATTAATGATTATGTTTTATGTGGACTTACAGCAGACGATGAGATTCCAAACCCGAATCCTCAATTACCAACGCCTGACCCAACTTTACCTCCCCCAATGTATACACCACCGCTTATGACCCCGATTCCACAGCTAATTCCCATGAGCCTTCAAAAGAAAACTACCATAGGCGATAATCAGAGGAGCTTGTGATGAAAGAAAAAGAAAAGATAGAAAACCTCAAAGATTCTGCTTATAAAAAAGCAGTGGATAAACTTAAGAATGCAGCGAATACAAATGAGAAATTCTACGCTCTGGGTGATATCGCACTTGCTTCATTGAATGTTGGGAAATACGAAGACGCAAGAAATTATGCGAATGAATTGAAAGAATTAATACCAAAGTATCGAAAAGACTGGAATTATGGAAACTCAATTCAAGATGTTAACATTGTACTTGGCAGATTAGCGTTGTTAGAAAATAGAGTCAACGAAGCTAAGAGCCATCTCTTAGAAGCAGGTAAAAGTCCCGGATCTCCACAAATGTTATCATTCGGCCCCAATTTGTCTTTAGCTAGAGATTTCTTAGAAAGAGGAGAGAAAGAGGTTGTTTTAGAATATTTTGAACTTTGTCGTAAGTTTTGGAAAAATGAAAAAGGTTATTTAAACAAATGGGCTGATGAAGTAAGAAATGGGAACATCCCGGATTTTGGGGGTAATTTATTTTATTAGTTTGCGATATTTTTCTAAGACGGTTAGTCCATAACATTAAGGCTGATATTTCAGAAAATATGGGAACCGATCTTTTAGAGAATTATTTTCTTGTGCAATTAGAAAAGAGAATGTAATGCCCCCCATTAAGCAAGGGAATTTTAAGTTAGAACTGGCTGGTTGTTTTTTGACAAAAAGTGATCATAAAATTGCGTTGGCGTCCTGTAGTTAAGCGATTGGTGTGGGAAGTCGGTGTTGTAGTCGTTGATCCATTTGTTGATAGCGACTTCAAAGTTAAATGGATGGTCCCAGTCATAACACCAGACGATATCTTCTTTGATAGTACGCATAACACGTTCGGTGTCTGAGTTGCCTTTAGGATTCGACCAGGTTGTGAATATTTGTTTTCACCAATACCAATATTAGTGACAGGTACTAATAAAAAGAAGAAGGGGAAAAAGGGACAGGGTAGATTCAAAATTCTAGCGCAACAATTTACAGAGTTTTTTATGGGGCGTAGATCATCCGAGAGTTTTCATCATACTGTTTTGAAAAAATAAAAAGGCAACGAGCGAAACAGCGATCCTTTTTCCTTTTTGCAAAACAGCATACCTTTTTTCTAAAATGGAAGACAAAAATTCTGAAGTAAACAATTTCTATGAATCAAATCACCTGCCCGATCAGCGAAGGCGCTCAAAAATATCCGGACCAGCCCGTCATCCTGTTTGGCGCGCGGGCGATTGTGTACGCGCAGTTGGATCAATACGTTTGGGCGACGGTTAAATATCTGAAAAAGCTCGGGGTTGCCTCCGGGGGGCGGGTCGCACTCGTCCAGACGAATTGTGTTGAGTCTGTGATTATTCTCCTGGCTTTGTGGCGGATGGGGGCGGTGGCGTGCCTGTTGAGCACCCGTTTGCCGGAAGAAAATCTGATCGAACAGTTACGCAAGCTAAATGTCCCGGTCATTCTCTCGTCTTTGCCGGAGATCATTTCCTCCAAGAAATTCCGTATCCGGACATTCCCGCTGACTCAAGTCATTAATTTTGATGTCCGTGATTTTCCGATCCAAGAAACGTCGTTCATTCCTTTAGATCAGGAAGCGACGATCCTTTTTACTTCGGGAAGCAGCGGCGAAGCCAAAGCGGTTGTTCACACTTACGGAAATCATTACCAGAATGCGCGCGGAGCCAACGCAAACATGCCGCTTCAACCCGGCGACCGCTGGCTTTTGTCGTTGCCGTTGTATCACGTGGGGGGGCTGGGAATTTTGTTTCGCGTTTTTTTGTCCGGAGCAGCGGCCGTGATCCCGGCGCCGGATCTGGAGTTATCCGAGGCCATCACCAAATACCGGATTTCCCATATCTCGCTGGTTCCGACCCAGCTTTACCGTATATTAGAGAAAAGAAATCAGCCCAACCCATGCGCGTCCTTGAAAGCCATTCTTTTAGGAGGCAGCGGCATTCCGGCTTTGTTGCTTCAAAAAGCAATCGAACATCAATGGCCGGTTTATCCGACGTACGGATTGACCGAGATGTCCTCTCAGGTGGCGACTTGTGCGGAAGCGGTCCGTGATTTTACCAGGCTTCAGGTCAAGGTTTTGAACGGTCGTCAGATCAAAATTTCCCCGCAAGGAGAGATTTGGGTCCAAGGTGAGACGTTGTGCAAAGGTTATTTGATCCAGGATAAGATTGTTCTGCCTTTGAATGAGGAAGGCTGGTTCCCAACCGGAGATCTGGGGGAGATCGATGATCAAGGGAATCTCACGGTGAAGGGACGAATGGACCGGATGTTTATCTCGGGCGGCGAAAATATCCAGCCGGAGGAGATTGAAAAAAGATTGTGTGAGATCGAAACAATCGCCGCGGCCGTGGTGATCCCGGTGACGGATGAAGAGTTTGGTTTTCGTCCGGTCGCCTTTGTTAGATTACAGGACGATTGTCAGATTGATTTGAAAGAGATCCGGATTTATCTTGAAAAAATTTTGCCCCGCTTCAAAATCCCGGACGCCTTTTATCTTTGGCCGGAGGAAGAGTCCACAATAAAAGGGATAAAAGTCGACCGGCGGCTCCTGCAGGATTTTTTGTTCAAAAAATCGAATACTATCCGGAAAATTTCTTGATAGCGGCACGCATGTCCGGGGGCAGAGGAATTTTGGTGCTGGATTTTTTGTCCATCGTCACATGCACGGTTTTGGCGGTTCCCACTATTTTTTTCTCGCTATTCAATAACGTATAAGCAAAGGTAAACGAGGTGGTCCCGACATGGGCGATCGTTACGTTGATCGTAATTTTATCGCCAACAAAGAGCGGGGCTTTGTAATCCGATTCGGCATGAACGATCGGAAGGAAGTAGTCTTTTTTCCGGATGAGCGTTGCAAACCCGAAGCCCCAGGTTTCCAGGAGGGATTCATAGGCATCGTGGATGATCTTGAACTGATTGCTGAAAAATAAAAGCCCGGCCGCGTCGGTTTCATGAAGTTTGATGGTGGTGGCATAGGTAAACATTGGGTAGTGGGTTAGTTTGATTACGTATGATTTTGGGGATTTCTCGGGAATTCTTCCAGATTTCTTAAAACTTACAGATTTTCGATCTAATAAAGCCACAGTGTGATCAATGTTACAATGCCTATCTGTGATACCTGCAGCCATTGCTAGCGTAATTTTAAAACTCTAATAAATACGGTAAAAGTATAACACATGAATGAACTCATAGTATATTCTTGAGTTCGAAATAACATTGAGGAATATTTGTGGTAAAGACAAACCTGTCCAGAAAACCATAGACTCCGAGGATACCACCAAAACCAAATTCTTTTTCAACAAAACCTATCTTTGTATCAATTTTGATAGCAGTATCAAAATCTAATTTGTTAGGTTGTGTATATACAATAAGAGTTAAATCATGAAAATAGGCTGCATTGGCATTGGGGCCACCAACGCCGCCAAATGGATATCTTTGCCCACTATCATAATTTCTGATTCCTAAACAATAGGCGTATTGCTTGTCAAACAAACACCATTGAGAGCCAGTATCAATGTATGTAATAACTTTTGTTTGCTTTTCATTCTTCTTATTAAGCAAGCCGACATCCAATAACGGCTCATTCTTAAATTGTAAAATGGGATCTGCATTCTTATCGCTACGATGACGACAATAAGGGAATCGATATACTGTCATAAAACATATTCAGTATTAGGGTCTGGAATTCGAGCGGTGAGAGGGTTATTATAACCCTTTTGGAGTGCAATTTTTATAACTTGAGACAGAGTTTCACCAGCAGCGATGACTTGTTTGTCATCAGTAAGGGCAACCCATTTATTTGAATATTCTGTAAATAATTTGGTTAGGTCATTAAAAGGCATTTAGCACCTCAATTAAGTATAAAGCATTTTATTAAATATTTCCAAAAAGTCAATGTAAATGTTGAAAGTGTATACTTTCAAACTGGCCCACTCCCCAACATTGATCATCTCCATTTTGCGATCTTGTCCCATCCAGATTTTAATGTGTTTGAAAAATCCATTAGGATAATTATAACAACACAAATTTACAAATTCTTTGATTTTTTATATATTTTTCGGTAAGATAGAATCCAATGAACCAAGACCTCACATATGTTTTAGGAACCATTTGCGAAAAAGATTTAAGGTATAAGCCAGATGCTTATGAGTTCGTGATGGAGGCTCTGTCTTTTACGCAGAAGAAATACCGTCGCTCCCGGCATGTCAGCGGGAAGGAACTGCTGGAAGGGATGAAAGAGTTGCTCCTGCACAAGTATGGTCCGATGGCCATCACGGTTTTAAATCACTGGGGGGTCGAAACAACAAAAGATTTCGGGCATATTGTTTTTAATCTCGTTGATAACAAAGTTTTAAGCAAATCCGAGGACGATGACATCGACAGTTTTGAGGATGGTTATGATTTTGAAGAAGCTTTTACCCGCGGATACCGGCGGCAACTGGAAAAACGCATCAGCCGGATGCGTTCGTAAGTGCAATCATGCTCAAGGATTCCCTCTTTTAATACGTTTTTATGAAAGGTTAATGAAATGATCATGATGTTTTTATGGATTTTGCTCGGTTTGGTTATCTTTCTCCTCTTGGCCCTTGCTTTGAATTACAACGCGATGGTTCAACTCAGAGAAAATGTCCGTAACGGCTGGTCGCAGATCGATGTTCAGCTCAAACGCCGCCACGATTTGATTCCGAATCTTGTGGAAACCGCCAAAGGATATATGGCGCATGAAAGCGAGACGCTGGAACGGGTGATGAAGGCCAGGCAGCAAGCGGTTAACGCCACCGGCCTGAAAGATAAACAAGAGGCCGAAAATGTATTAAGCGGAACATTGCGCAGTTTATTCGCCGTGTTTGAAAATTATCCCAATCTCAAAGCAGACCAGCAGATGCTCAGGCTTCAGGAAGAACTGACTTCCACTGAAAACAAAATCGCGTTCGCCCGGCAATACTATAATGACGAAGTCAACCGTTTGAATACCTCCGTGCAATCGTTCCCGAATAATATCGTGGCCAATTTATTTGGTTTTATCAGGGCGGATTTTTTTGAAATCAAGGACGCCGCTGAGAAAGAAGCTCCGAAGGTACAGTTTTAAATCTCCTGCCAACGTTATCTCCTCGCATTAAAAGGATCCGCTTAAGCGATGAGGAGAATCGTCCTGTATGCCATATTCCTTTACTAAAATCGAAGAGGACAAGAGTAAAACGATTACGTTTGTCTTTTCTTTTTTGATTATTTTTTATTTCCTTTCGGCCTGGTTGATTGCGGCTTTGGCTAAGAATTTTTTGATCATGGAAGGGCGATCTTATGACCATAACCTGTCCTGGGCACCACTTAATTTCAGTGAAACGTTTATGGTTCTTTTGGTTTCCCTGATCGTTTCTGCGGGGCATTGGCTCTTTAGCGTCCAGAACGTCATTGCGAACATGCTGAAGGTGTTGGACGCCGAACCGTTAAACCCGGATGACACTTATCATCAGATGTTCAGGAATATTCTGGATGAAGTCGCGGTGGCGACCGGAGGCAACGCGATTGAAGGGGTCGTGGTTCCGACGATGGCCATGAACGCCTTTGCCTTGTCGGATTTTTCTGGCCGCTCGATGATTGGTGTGACCGAAGGGCTTTTGTCGAAACTTAACCGGGCGCAGATCGAGGCGGTGGTGGGGCATGAGGCCGCGCACATTGTCTCGGGCGATTGTTTGGGGACGACGATTTCGACTTCGATTTTTGCTTTGTATAACGGTCTTTTAAACGGGATCACGAAACTGCTGGATCAAAGCCGTTACACCCGCTCCTCGTATGGTTATCGCAAAAGCGGGGATAGCGCGGGCGGGGTCGTTGTGTTTTTGCTTCTTATCTATCTCATCTTGATGGTGACGCGGTTTTTGAGTCTCTTGATCCGGATGTTTGTTTCCCGGGAACGCGAATTCCGGGCCGACGCGGTGAGTGTGCGTTTGACCCGTGATCCGCTGAGTCTGGCCGAGGCGCTGTATAAAATATCTTCGCGTTGGCGCGGCTCGGGGTTGGCCGGAGAAGAACTGGAGGCGATCTTTATTGTGAATCCGCAATTTTCCAATCTCGATGAACAATCCGGGATGCTGGCTGATCTGTTCTCTACTCATCCTCCGGTGGACCAACGATTGGCGGTCCTCCTTGATATAGCCCATTCGGATTTAAAAAGTCTCGATGAAAAAATTAAAGAAGAGCCTTCTTTTAAAAAATCACTACCGGATTTTGTTGCGGTAAAACCGCAGCCGGCAACACCTGCGGTCCCGGTTCAATGGATGATTCATCAGGACGGTGCGTGGCGCGGGCCGTTTTCCCTAACACAGATGACCGGGCTCAACGGTTTGAAACCCGAAACCTGGATCAGGAAAAACGACGGCCCCGTGATCCCGATGTACGATGATCCGCAGCTCCGGGATTTATTGCAAAACCGGATCCCGGTTACTCCGGCGCCAGAACTTCTCAACGCCAAGCCGCCGGAAGTCGAAGTGTTGATGTGTCCGCGTTGTCATTTGAAGTTGTCGCCGATTTATTACGAAGGGGGCAAGATTTTACGCTGTTTTTATTGTTCGGGGGTTTTGGTCTCGGAAAATAATGTGAAGCGGATCATTATCCGGGACGAATTTACCTTCTCGGAAAAAATTCAGCGGCTCGCTCAAGGCATCCGGGAAACCCGGGATAAATGGGGGCAGGGGACCCAGCATATCAAAACCGCGAATCTGTTGACCTGTCCGCAATGCAACCCACTCAACGTCAAAATGGACCACCGGTTTTATACCGCTGCTTATCCCGTGGAGATCGACCAATGTTTTACCTGCGGATCGATCTGGTTTGATCCGGATGAGCTGGAGGTTTTGCAGTGTTTGATTGAGCAGAGGAGTCAGGAAAGAGATGAGAAACATGAAAAATAGTTTTCCAGTTAGCGAGTGATCGAGTTGGCTGGACTGTTTTCGAACTCAGTGCACTCGTGGAACTCGCTAACTGACCAACTCGACAACTGTAAACAATGACGAAACTTAACGAAACTTCCGTCCAATTTGTGAAAGGCGTCGGCCCAGCGCGTAAAAAACTTTTTGCCAATCTTGGGATCGAGACGGTCGAAGACCTGCTGTACTTTTTTCCCAGGCGATATGAAGACCGCACCCAGATGACGCCGCTCAATAAATTGCGCCTCGGAGAATTTCAGACCGTCACCGGAAAGGTGATCGCCCGTGGTGGTCACCGCAGCTGGTATACCAAAAAACACGTGTATGAAACCGTGATCGGCGATGAGTCCGGTGGGGTCCATTGCATCTGGTTCAATCAGCCGTTTCTTGAGAATTATTTTCACGTCGGCGAATATGTTGTTTTGTATGGAAAAGTCGAAATCTATAAAGACCGTTTACAGATGGTGGCTCCGGAATATGAGTTGATCAGCCCGGACAAAGACGAACAATATTTAAGCATGGGAAGGATTGTTCCGATCTATTCGCTCACACGGGGGATGTCGCAGCGTTATCTGCGCAAAGTGATTCGTTTGTGTCTGGATCGTTACGCTCGTCAGTTGCCGGAGGCGTTGCCGGCCGGTATCCGCCAAAAATTTGGTTTGTTTGATATCGGACAGAGCATTACGAGCATTCATTTTCCCGAAGAGCCAGAATCGCAGCAAAAGGCCTATCGCAGGATCGCCTTTGAAGAATTTTTTTTCTTTCAGATTTCGGTGGTGATGCGGCGGTTGAGCATTGTGCGAAAGAAAGGCATCGCGCACGCAATCGCACCGGATTTGATGGCGCGTTTTAATGTGTCGTTTCCGTTTGCCTTAACCGGCGCGCAGCAGCGCGTGATCAGGGAAATCGCCGGCGACATGAAAAAAGATTCCCCGATGCTGCGGCTTCTTCAGGGCGATGTGGGGTCAGGGAAAACCTTGGTCGCGTTTTTCGGATGCGTGGCGGCATTTCAAAACGGTTTCCAGTCCGCGATCATGGCGCCGACCGAGATTTTGGCACGGCAGCATTTTGAGAATATTCAAAAGATGATAGATCAAAACGAAACCACATCCAATTCTAAAGGCCCAAAGATCCGTGCCGCGCTCCTGATCGGAAGTTTAAAAAAAGAAGAGAAGGACGCCGTTTGCCAGGACGTGAAAGATGGAAAAATCGATTTATTGATCGGGACCCACGCGCTTCTCGAGGAGACGGTTGCATTTAAGAATTTAAGTTATGTCGTCATCGATGAACAGCATAAATTCGGCGTGCGTCAACGGGCGCTTCTTTCGGACAAAGGGATCAATCCCGATGTGCTGATCATGACTGCGACGCCGATTCCGCGCACGTTGTGTCTGACCCTGTACGGCGATCTCGATGTCTCGGTCATTAATGAAATGCCCAAAGGCCGAGGAAAAATCGAAACTAAATTTTTTTACAGCGACCACGCTCAGGATGTGTATACTTTGGTCAGTCAATTGGTCAAATCAGGCCGGCAGGCATTTATTGTGTATCCGCTGGTCGAAGAGTCGCAGAAATTGGACCTGAAGGCCGCGGTAGCGAGCTTTCATCATTTTGAGAAAAATGAGTTTAAAGATTTCCGTCTCGGTTTGGTGCACGGTCAGATGAACCGCAAAGAAACTCAAACCATGATGGAGCGGTTCAAGAAGAAAGAGATTGATATCCTGGTCGCCACAACCGTTGTCGAAGTCGGGGTGGATGTCCCGAATGCCAGTGTGATGGTCATCGAGCACGCCGAACGGTTCGGTTTGGCCCAGCTGCATCAGTTGCGCGGGCGCATCGGCCGGGGATTGCACGATTCGCTTTGTCTTTTGATCGCCGACCCGGTGACCGAGGAATCCCAGGCCAGGCTCAAGGCGGTTTTATCGACCACCGATGGATTTAAAATCGCGGAGGAAGATTTGATCATCCGCGGGCCCGGCGAATTTTTCGGCCGGCATCAGCACGGTTTGAATGAATTGAAGATCGCGAACCCGACGACCCAGCTGGATATTCTGGAACTGGCCCGGAAAGAAGCAATCGAAATGACATCCCATGACCCCCAGCTGCAAAAGCCGGAACATCGTGATGTTAAGATGATCGTCCAGAAACGTTATCCGGCGTATTTGGCGATGGTTTCGGCGGGGTGATGTTCAGTTTGCGAGTTATCGAGTTCTGCGAGTTTGGTATGATCAATCATCCAACTCGTTGAACTCGTCAACGGGCTAACTCGGTAACTGCTAAACTATAAAAGAAAGAAAAATTATGAAAATCATCGGCGGCTCCTTAAGAGGACGCAACTTTCACATGCCGTTTGGCATTAGCCCCACCCAGAATTTGGTGCGTAAGGCGGTTTTTGATATTTTGGGGGACATGAGCGGTTTGGAATTTCTGGACTTGTACGCCGGCAGCGGCGCGGTGGGGCTGGAGGCCTTTTCGAGAGGGGCCAAGCGCGTGACCCTGGTTGAAAAGGATTTACGCTGCGCAGCCATTATTAAAGAAAACATCAAGCTTTTGACGTCCATCGATCCGCAAGAAGGCGAGATGATCCGGCTGATTGAAGGAGACGCCCTGATGACAGTTAAACAGCTGGCCCAGGCCCGCAAAAAATTCGATATCGTCTTTTTTGATCCTCCCTTCGAGCGAGGTTTGGGAAAAAAAACGTTGAAAACCCTATCGGCCTATGATATATTACAGCCCAATTGTCTCGTCATAATTCAGGAACACAATAAAGAAACTCTACCTGAAACGGAAGGTAGAGTTCGTCTTGTTAAGGCTAAAAATTACGGTAGTTCGGTGATTACCGTTTATCAGGATCAATCAGAGCTATAGTATTTTATAAGGGTTCCCCAGTCTCCAGTGCCCCAGTTAAAAGACTGGGACGCTGGGGACTGGGGGGCTAATAACCCGTTTCGAATTATTCGGAGAATCCTGTGGGACAGATCGTCATTTATCCAGGCAGTTTTGATCCGGTCACGTATGGTCATATTGACGTGATCAAGAGAGCGGCGCATATTTTCGGAAAGGTGATTGTTGCGGTCGCCCTTAATACCCAAAAAAAATCTCTCTTTGCGAGTGAAGACCGCGTCGATATGCTGAAGGCTTCCATGAAAGGGTTAAAGAACGTTTATGTGGAAACATTTGATGGATTGGTCATTGAATATGCCAGAAAAAAGAATGTCCGTGTTTTGATCCGCGGGTTAAGAATGATTTCGGATTTTGAATATGAACTGCAGATGGCCTTGACGAATCGTCGCTTGGCTGAAAAAATTGAAACTGTTTTTTTGATGCCGTCCGAAGGATATTCGTTTCTTTCTTCTACTTTATTGAAGGAGGCCGCTTCTCTGGGAGCCGATATCTCATCGTTTGTTCCCAGATTCGTCGAAAAAAGACTGAAGGAGCGGCTGTCAACCATGTCTCAACACAACAAAATGACACATCATTAAAGGTATGTTAAAGATTTCAGTGAGGGATGTGACCTCAAACGGATTAGTGCTCTCTGAAAAAGTTGATCAGGCTGCTATCGGGTTATCGGACAACGATGTGCAATACCTATCTCCGATTGCGATCAAAGCCAAGGTCGAACGGGTCGAAAACACGATCCTGGCGCATGTGACAGTGGACGGAGATTTTTCGTTGGTATGCGCACGCTGCCTGGAAGATGTTAAGGAAAAAAAACATCAGGAATTCGATTTTGATTATCCGATTGAAAAAGGGGTCGAGTTTATTGAGCTGGGAGAAGATATCCGGCAAGAGTTGATTTTGAATCTCCCGACGCGCGTTTTATGTAAGGCGGATTGCAAGGGGCTTTGTCCATCGTGCGGGGGGAATTTGAATGGGAACGCATGTAAGTGTTCTGTCAAAAAATTTTAGAAAAGCAAACCGAGTTGTCCAGTTTGCCAGTTAAAACTGGTAAACCCGTAGAACTCGGAAGCGGGCCAACTCTATTTTAAATCAAGGAGTAAACCATGGCATTACCAAAACGACAACATTCGAAGCAAAGAGGACGAAAGCGACGCACACATTGGAAACTGAAAGTGGCTGCGTTCGGATCTTGTCCGAATTGCCAGAAACCGATTCTTTCTCATCGCGTTTGTCCTTTCTGCGGTTTTTATAAAGGTCAACCGATTGTGGCCATCAAGACTAAAGAAGAAAAAAAGAAACAACCGTAGTTTCCTGTTTGAATTTGACGGCGGTCTCACAGCATGGGAAAGAGGTTTGCGAATTGAGCGCGTCCGCAGGTTCGCAAACCGGCAACTGACCACTGAATAAATTTTTCGTATTGAGCAAGGACATTGTTACTAAGATTATAAATATTTTTTAAGGAAAACAATGTACAGTGCCGTGTTCAATTCTACACAATTTAGGGAACACGGTGCGGTTGACCTTTTCTTCATCAAAAGTATGATTAAGGAAAAGATCAAGAATATCCTTCCAAGGAGCGAAACGTGAAAATCGTGGTAGATGCTATGGGAGGAGATCATGCCCCTCAGGCGGTCATCTCCGGTGTGATGGAAGCCATCAAGGAATTGAATTCCGATATTGTCCTAGTCGGCCCAATAGACCGCCTCGAACAAGAACTGCGTAAGCACTCTTATCCCCCCCATAGAATCGAATTGCTACATGCCCCGGAAGTCATCGATATGCATGAGCCCGCCACGGTTAGCATCCGCAAGAAAAGAAATTCGTCCATTTCGGTTGGCGTGAATTTGTTGAAAGAAGCCGGTTACGATGCCTTTGTCAGCGCGGGCAATACGGGGGCCGTGGTCTGCGCCTCAACGGTCAACCTGGGCATGATGCCCGGTGTCGAACGCCCGGGGATCGGACTGGTCATTCCGACACTCAATAAATTTTCTTTTCTGATCGATGTCGGGGCAAACACCGATCCCAAACCCCAACATCTGTTGCAATCGGCTTTGATGGCGAATGTGTACGCTAAGGAAGTGTTGTCGTTGGCTACTCCGAGGATTGGGTTGCTCAATATCGGCGAAGAAGAAGGCAAAGGAACCGATTTTCAAAAAGAGACACATAAATTGATGGGGGAGCGTTTAAAGAATTTTATCGGGAACATTGAACCCAACGAGATTTTTTCCGGCAAATGCGATTGTATCATCTGCGATGGGTTTGTCGGTAATGTCGTGATCAAGGTCTCGGAAGGACTGATGGAATCTGCGTCCGCGTTGATTATTAGAGAAGTCAAGAAAAGTCCGATGGCGATGCTGGGGGCTTTGTTGATGAAATCCTGTTTGTATCACGTCAAGAAATACGCCGATTATTCCGAATACGGAGGGGCCCCGTTACTGGGGGTGAACGGAATTGTGATGATCAGCCACGGGCGTTCGAGTCCGAAGGCGATCAAAAACGCGATCCGTGCCGCGCAACGAGAAGTCGAGCACAAAATTATTGCGCGGATGATTAGCGAGGTGGCGCAAGCAAAATGAGCAACGTCGGAATTATTTCCCTGGGACATTACCTTCCTCAGAGACGGTTGACCAATTCTGATTTAGAAAAGATGGTGGACACCACCGATGAGTGGATCACGACCCGCACCGGCATCAAGGAACGCCGTGTGGCGTCTCAAGGCGAGAAAACGAGCACGCTGGCCACCTTGGCCGCCGAAGAAGCGATCAAAAACGCCGGGATTGATCCGGAAACCATCGACCTGATTATCGTCGCCACCGTCAGTCCCGACAGTAATTTTCCTTCCATGGCCTGCCGGGTCCAGAGAGCGATCGGTGCTAAAAACGCCACTGCCTTTGATATTAGCGCGGCCTGTGCCGGTTACCTGTACGCCCTCACAACAGCCAAACAATATATTCAATCCAAATTTTATAAAACCGCCTTGGTCATCGCCGCCGAGCGAATCACTTCGTTGATCGACTGGAAAGACCGCAATACCTGTGTTCTTTTTGGAGATGGCGCTGGTGCCTGCATTTTATCTCAGGTGGATGGGCCGGGCATCATTTCGGAATATCTGCATAGCGAAGGCGAGCTCGGGGATTTGATGTCGGTTGTTTCTGATGAAAGCCGTGAGCCGTTGAGCCAGGAAGAGATGATGATCAAGATGCCGTATGTCGTGATGCAGGGAAAAGAACTTTTTAAGGTCGCCGTCAACTCCATGTCAGACGCGATCGAAATCGCCGCCAAAAAAGCCAAGATCAATCTCTCCGACATCGCCTGTGTCGTTCCGCATCAAGCCAATGACCGCATCATCTCTGCCGTTGCCAAAAAACTCGAAATCCCCAAAGAAAAAATTTTCGTTAACATCGACCGCTACGGCAACATGTCCGCCGCCTCCATCGCCGTCGCCTTGTATGAAGCCGTTGATCAGAAACACATTCGCAAAGGCGACCACGTCGCCCTCGTTGCCTTCGGGGCAGGACTCGTTAGCGCGGCTAGTGTGTTTGTGTGGTGATGTCGTTGTTCGTGATTCGTGGATCATCGTTTGTAAGTACGTTAATAGAATGAAAGTAAAAACATAAAAGAATGGGAAGTTTGGAAAAAAGGAATTGCTATTGTTGATACAATATACGCAGTGACAGATCAATTGCTTGATGAAGAAAAATATGGATTGATTGCTCAAATGCATCGGGCCTCAGTCAGCATTCCTTCCAACATTGCTGAAGGATTTATGCATCAACATTCAAAAGAGTTTTTATATATTGCTTTAGGTTCTTGCTCTGAATTGGAAACACAAACTATTATTGCCTCGCGGAGATCCTATTTAGCGTCTCAAGTTTTACTGAATATACAAGAAATATTTGATCATGAAAGTCGTATGTTAATGAACCGCATTAAAAGTTTACGAAAAACTTCAACCACGATCCACGAACGACGAATCACGAGCAACGAACATGACTAACATCGCACTAATCTTCCCCGGTCAAGGCTCTCAAAAAGTAGGCATGGGCAAAGAGTTTTATGAATTCTCTCCGGCCGCGCGGGCGGTGTTTGATGAGGCCGTCGCGTTGTTTAACAGTGAGTTGAAGCATGTTATGTTTGAGGGGCCTGCGGAGAAACTCACGTCAACTGCGTTCTGCCAGCCCGGGATTCTCACGATGAGTATCGCGGCGCTGACGGCTTTTCAGGCTCACCCGAAATTTAAAAACCTGACCCCGCGTTTCGCAGCGGGATTGAGTCTGGGGGAATACGCGGCCCTGGTTGCCGCCGGGGCGTTTTCGTTTCGCGATGCGCTGAAACTTGTTGAACGGCGCTCATTTTTTATGGAAGAGGCGACCAAACTGCAATCCGGCGCGATGGCGGCGATCATCGGATTCGATAAGAAGAGATTGACGGAAATCTGTGCCCAGGCTGGCGCCCAGGTCGCGAACTTCAATTCTCCGGAACAGATCGTCATCACCGGTCACAGCGCGAAGGTGAAAGAGGCCTGTCAGTTGATTCAAGCGGAAGGGGCAAAGACGGTGATTCCTTTAGAGGTCAGTGGCGCTTTTCATTCCACTTTAATGCAGACGGCTGCCGACCAATTTCAGGCGGAGTTAAAAAAGATCTCGGTTCATCCAACCCAAATCCCGGTCATCAGCAACGTCCACGCCCAACCGCAATCCCAACCCGACGAAATTTTATCTAATCTCGCAAAACAAATCACCTCCCCGGTGCAATGGGAAGACTCGGTCAAATACATGGCCCAACAAGGGATCAAAGAGTTCATCGAAATCGGCCCGGGCAAAGTGTTGCGCGGCCTGATCCGCCGGATTGATGTGAATCTCAAAGTCTTTAATATTGAAAAACCCGAAGACATCGAAGTGGTGCCGTTTTAGGTGTGGTTCGTTGTCCGTAGCGCGTCGCTTGTGGATCCTCCTGCACGGTTGGTGATGATCAATATCATGCGCGACCGTTTTGGGTAAGGCAATATTCTACTTTAGCTCTCTTCCCTAATTAGCCAACTGGAATAGTCAGGTGGGTGAAATCACAAACAAATGTTTAAATTTCGCAACAGTCCTGACTAGAAGTTATCCCATAATTATCCGATGATAAGAATTTAAGAAATAAGAATGCGATAAACAAAATACCAGCTAAAATATTCTCGAACCCTAACCAGGAGAAGAATATGAGCTGGGAACGAGTAACCGATGACCAATGGGAGAGAATCAAAAAAGTTATTCCTCCGAGGAAAATTCCTTGGAAGAAGAAAAGTCGCAGAGGTCGCAAGCCAGTCGATAATCGTAAATGTTTCGAAGGGATTTTATGGATACTTTGGACAGGCTCCCCTTGGCTGGTACTTCCTAAAATATATGGAGCCAAGAGCACTGTCCATCGGCGGCTGAAGAATTGGGCAGAAAGAGGTGTTCTGGAAAAGTTATGGCGAGCGTTCTTAGCCGAATTAGAGGACAAAGACAAATTACGTTGGAAAGAATGCTTTGTAGACGGAACATTCAGCAACGCTAAAAAGGGGGCAAATTCGTCGGCAAAACGAAGCGCGGCAAAGGTACCAAGCTGATGCTGATGGTCGATGGCCGCGCGGGACTCCCATCGGATTGCATATTGAATCGGCTTCTCCATCTGAGGTGAAATTGTTGGAAGCGACTTTGGATTCTCTGGAGATTCCTGGTAAAAAAGTTCAGCCCGAACGTTTGATTGCGGATAAAGGGTATGATAGCAATAAAGCGCGGCAATTGATTGAATCTCGCGGAATGTTGCCCATCATTCCGGCCAGAAAAAATAATACCAAAGCGATTCATCAGGATGGCCGGCATATGCAGCGCTACCGTAATCGCTGGATTATCGAACGCACCACAATGCCTGGCTGCAAAATTTCAGACGATTGGTTGTGCGTTATGAACGTTCGCATATTGTTTTCGAAGGTTTGATTCATATGGCTTTCGCGATGATGATCCTCAAACGGTTTATATCGTTGTAAATTTATGGAATGACTTATAACATGAACAAAATCTTTGTAGAAACCTACGGCTGGAGGATGGACACCTTATAGGACGACCATGAAAACCATCGCTAAGTCCATAAGTTATTAGGGAAAGTTCGGGGGACACACGCCGTAACCTAAATTCTATCGTCCTTCGGCCGACAGGAAAACGAAATGAACGCAACTAAATGTATTGACAATCTCATCGCGAAGCTGCCGGACTGGCGGCGCAAGACCTTTGCCGAACTGCGAACAATCATCCGTGATGCTGATCCGCAAATTATTGAAGAATGGAAATGGATGGGAACTCCGGTATAGTCTCACGACGGGATCATTTGCATTGCCAATGCCCACAAAGACAAAGTGAAAGTGACCTTTCATAACGGGGCAAGCCTTCCGGACCCTGATAGGCTTTTCAATAATGGGCTCGATGGGAACAAATGGCGGTCAATCGACCTTTACGAAGGCGACAAGATCAACGCCAGAGCGCTTAAGAACCTCGTTCGGTCTGCCGTGGCCTTTAATCAGGCTAAGGCAAAACCCGCGAAAAAGAAGAGAAGTAAAAAGAAGGGAACAGTCCCGCGTAGAATTGATGCTCAAGGTTAATACCGCGGAATGGCAGGATCAATTTCTTCAGACCACGCGTCAATGCCGCCCTTAACATTGACAACCGACGAATAGCCCTGGGATTTTAAGAATTTGACGGCCATTGCGCTGCGCTCGCCCACTTTACAAAAACAGTAAACCAGTTTGTCTTTGGGGATGTCTTCAAAATTTTCTTCCAAGGTGCTTAACGGTTTAAGATGCGCCCCTTCAATGCGGGCAATGTCCCATTCCATCTGTTCGCGCACGTCCAGCAGGTAAAGGCCCGGGTCTTTATCGCGCAATTTTTTCAATGCGCAGACGTTGATTTCCTGAAGGCCGTCGTCCGTCGTGGGCGCTTTGGTCGAGCATGCCCAGGTGTATTCTTCCAGCGTATGAATCGTGGGACGAGTTCCGCAGAGCGGGCACTCCGGATCTTTCTTAAGTTTAACCTCACGCCAACGCGCAGACAGCGCGTTGAAAATAAGAAGACGTCCCAACAACGGCTCGCCGATCTGGCAGATCCATTTGATGGCTTCATTGGCCTGCATTAAACCGATGATGCCAGGCACAACGCCAATGACACCGGCCTCGGCGCAGGAGGGCATCTCATCGCGGGGCGGAAGTTCGCGGAAGAAACACCGGTAACAGGGGCCGTTGGAGCCAAAGACGCTGACTTGCCCTTCGAATTGAAAGACGCCGCCAAAAATAAATTTTTTTTTCTGAAAGAAACACGCGTCATTGATCAAATACCGCGACGGCAGATTGTCAGTGCCATCGATCACCAAATCATAGTTCGCAAAAATATTTTTGGCATTGTTGGCATTCAATCTTTCTTGGTACGTGATAATATGGACGTTGGGATTGAGTTGTCTGAGCTTTTCCCGCGCCGAAATAACTTTGGGTCTGTCGGCATCAGAAGTGTAGTGTAGAATCTGCCGATGGAGATTGGAAAGGGAAACCGTATCCTGATCAATGAGGCCGATCGTCCCGACGCCGGCAGCCGCCAGATAAATGGCCGGGGACGAGCCCAAGCCGCCCGCGCCGACGATCAAAATGCGGGCATTCTTAAGTTTCATTTGGCCTTCTTGCCCGATCATCGGCAGGATGGTCTGGCGGGCGTACCTGATCTTTTCATCAGGAGAAAAATTATGAATCGCTTTGTCCATATTATGATATATTCTACTTATAAATTTCGAAATGAAAAGCTAAATCATGAGGGTCAAACCAACTTAGACGTCATGAGCAGGAGGTTTTTATGAGCAAGGTACGCATGTTAGTGGGAACAAAAAAAGGTGCATTTATTCTTACCTCCGATGGTAAACGTCAAAAATGGGATATCAGCGGCCCGCATTTTGCCGGCTGGGAAATTTATCATATCAAAGGCTCGCCCGTTGATCCCAATCGACTCCACTGTTCACAATCCAGCAGCTGGTTCGGCCAGATCATTCAGCGCTCCGATGACGGCGGCAAAACGTGGAACATCCCGGGAGGCGAGAAGCTCCCCAGCCCCACGGATCCGCCCGGCGGGCAGAGCAACAACTTCGCCTACGACACCTCCGCCAAACCTTTAACAACTCACCAGTGGTATGACGGGACACAGCATCCTTGGGAATTCAAGCGCGTTTGGCATCTGGAACCATCGCTGACGGATCCGGACACCGTGTATGCCGGCGTGGAAGACGCGGCGTTGTTCAAAACGACCAACGGCGGCAAGACCTGGAAAGAACTTTCTGGCCTGCGTGGGCATCGCACCGGAAAACAATGGACACCGGGCGCCGGCGGCATGGGCCTGCATACCATTTTGATCGATCCCAAAAATCCTAAACGCATCTACATCGCCATCTCGGCGGCCGGTGTGTTCCGCACCGATGACGGCGGTACGACCTGGCAGCCAGTCAACAAGGGTTTGAAATCCCAATATATCCCTGACCCGGATGCCGAAGTCGGCCATTGCGTTCATCGCATTGCGATGCATCCGTCGCGTCCGGGCGTTCTCTACATGCAAAAGCATTGGGACATCATGCGCAGCGACAATGCCGGCGAACAGTGGCATGAGGTGAGCGGCAACCTGCCGACCGATTTCGGGTTCCCCATTGAAGTTCACGCGCATGAGCCGGAAACGATCTATGTGGTCCCGATTAAAAGCGATGCCGAACATTTCCCGCTCGATGGAAAACTGCGCGTCTACCGCAGCCGCACCGGTGGGAACGAATGGGAAGCGCTTACAAAAGGTCTGCCGCAGAAAGATTGTTACGTTAATATTTTGCGCGACGCCATGGCTGTCGACACGCTCGATGCCTGCGGTATTTATTTTGGGACAACCGGCGGGCAGGTGTACGCCTCCGTCAATAGCGGGGACAGCTGGGAGGCGATCGTCCATGACTTTCCGTCTGTCTTTTCCATCGAGGTACAGACAATAAAATGATCCGTGTCGTTCTTCCCGCACATTTGAGGACACTCGCGCGCATCGACAATGAGGTGGCGCTCGAGGTCAAGGGCCAGCCGACGCAACGCGCGGTCTTGGATGCGCTGGAGCTTCGTTATCCGATACTCACCGGCACCATCCGCGATCACGTCACACAAAAGCGCCGGCCATTCTTGCGGTTTTTTGCGTGTGAGGAGGACCTCTCATTGGAGTCGCCTGATGCGCCGCTGCCAAAGGCGGTGGTATTAGGGAAGGAACCGTTTCTTATTATAGGATCAGTTGCCGGCGGGTAAGTTCACAGTCAACCGCCGCTAAACCAAAATCATAAGACATTAATATGGAAAAGGTTGCAAAAAAAAATTATTTGGAAACGTATGGCTGACCGTATGTTACAGTTCCTCGCGACGGTCTTGAGAATTTTAAAGAAGGTGCATGGGTATGAGTAAGGCTATGAAGAAACGATAAATGATTTCGAATCAATACGTTACAATAAATTCCACTGCCTTGAATTACCAATTAGAACCTTAAATTATGGACGACATGGCATTTAAAATTAAGGCGGATTTCCTGAAAGGCTTGGCTCACCCTATCCGGTTGCAAATTATTGAGTATCTGAAAAAGGGTGAAGCAAGTGTCGGAAAGCTGGAACAGGAATTGGGCGTTAAGCAGTCCAATTTATCGCGTCACTTGGCTACTTTAAGAGGTTTAGGCGTGCTTGAAGCCAGGCAGGAAAAGACATCGGTCTTTTATGCAATCCACGATCAGGATATTTTTAAAATTCTTCGTCCTATTGCCGAACTTTTACGAAAAAAATTAAGAAAAAGCGAAAAAATTTTACAGAGCTTGGGAAAAGAATAAAAAATTCTATGACAGACCACATAAACTGTCCATCAATCGGACAGTTTTTTAAATGAGATTTATATGCTTATATGAGCATATTGTAATATAATAAGAACTCAATAAATCATATGAAATCGCTTTTTGTTGCTCAAATTTTATTTTATCTCCTAGGCGCCATTGGCCCTTTCTTTTTTAAAAAAAATAATGGAATTATAAACTATTTGACCCATCTCTCCGCGATTGCCGCAGGGATGGTGGGAGTCGGTTATTCGCTCACAACCCTTGTTGCAGGAGAAGGTTTTGCTTTCGAGACGCTGGGTTTGCCTTTTGTCGGCCGTCTGTCTTTTGTCATTGATCCCCTGACCGCATTTTTTATTTTTGTCATTTCATTTATTTCCATCCCAGCTTCCCTTTTTGCCATCAAATACATTCAGGAATTTCAGGATAGGAAAAGGACGTTTTTCCTGGGATTCTTTTATAACCTTTTCTTATTGTCGATGATTCTTGTCGTTTCTGTGCAGAATGCGTTTTATTTTCTAATGTTTTGGGAAATGATGTCGCTAACATCTTATTTTCTGGTCGTCTTTGAACACGAGAAAATGCAAGCCAGACGAGCTGGGATTATTTATCTCGTCATGACACATATTGGAACGGCGTTCATTGCTGCTTCTTTTTGGCTTCTCTTTGTACATTCGGGATCTTTTGTGTTTCATGATTTTCATTTAAATGCCGCAACCATTCCTCCGACTTTAAAGAACATAGTTTTTTTAACAGCGCTCATTGGTTTTGGAACAAAAGCAGGCATTATTCCACTTCATATTTGGCTTCCCGAAGCGCATCCGCAGGCCCCGAGCCATGTCTCAGCCCTTATGTCGGGAGTGATGATTAAAACAGCTGTCTATGCCTTGATCCGTTTTCTTTTCAGTTTTCTGGGAGATATTCCACTATGGTGGGGAATAACGATTATTGGTTTGGCCGTTTTATCGGTCGTTCTTGGGATCCTTTACGCCTTGATGGAAAATGATCTTAAACGACTACTTGCTTTTTCAAGTATTGAAAATATGGGGATTATTCTTCTGGGGCTTGGGATGTCACTTGTATTTGTCGCAACCGGAAAATTTATTTATGCCTCTTTTGCTTTCATCGCCGCACTTTTCCATATATTAAATCATTCCTCTTTTAAAGGATTACTTTTCCTGGGAGCGGGGGCCGTGCTGTCGAAAACCCATATGCGCAATATAGAAGAATTAGGCGGCTTAATTAAAAGAATGCCTTGGACCGCCGCTTTCTTTTTAATCGGCTCTGTGGCGATTTCTGCTCTGCCTCCGTTAAACGGGTTTGTCAGCGAATGGATGACATTTATTGCTTTACTGGCCGGCTTTACGTGCGACTCAACGACAATCCGTTTTTTCGCACCGATTATTGCTTCTTTGCTTGGCCTTGCCGGAGCCTTGGCTGCGGCCTGTTTTATCAAGGCATTTGGAATCAGTTTTTTGGGAAAAGCCCGATCGGATCATGCCAGAGGAGCAGGGGAGGTCAGCGGATCGATGAGATTCGCGATGGGCATACTGGCAGGCAGCTGTTTTATTTTTTCTTTATCCGCTCCATGGATCATTTCCTTATTAGGGAAGGTGTCCCAGGCTTTTATCAAACTGGATGCAGGGGATCCAATTTTCACCTCAAAAGGGATCATAATTTCTCTTCCGCAGATGAGTCAGTTTTCTCCCTTGATTATCGGAGTGATGCTTTTAGTTTCTTTTTTAATATTGATTATATTTTTAACAATACTCGGGAATCCAAAAATCCGAACCGGCCTGAGCTGGGATTGTGGTTTGCCAATGTTAACCCCTCGGATGCAATATACAGCCACGGGCTACTCGAAGCCCCTTCGACGCATATTTTCATTTCTTTATCAACCTAACCGGCGGGTCGAACTGGAAGACGAGGGACATAAAGCTCTACGGACGGCGCGGCGTTTTGAATCGGGGATTGTACACATTTTTGATGAATGGATATACCGGCCTTTAGCTAGGTTAATGACGTTTGCATCCCAAGAAGCAAAACTCATTCAGACCGGGCATATCCAGTTATATTTGAGTTATATCTTCATAACCTTGATTGTCCTATTAATTTATTGGAGCCGGTTATGACAAGGATTCTCATATTGATTTTTCAATGGCTCTTGTTGATGGCCCTGGCACCTTCAATGAGCTGGTTTATCAAGAAGATGAAGGCGGCTTCTCAGAACCGGCAGGGGCCGACCCTTGTTCAAGTTTATTCTGATTTATTTAAACTTTTTCAAAAAGAGATGGTAGTTTCGGAAACCGCATCATGGATCTTTCATTTGATGCCTTTTGTGCTTTATACAGCCACAGCGGTAACCGCCGCATTGATTCCGATTGTTTGGGGAGATTCGCTTTTTAGTTTTGCGGGAGACGTGATTATTTTTGTTTATCTTCTGGCGTTGGGACGATTTTTTCTGGCGCTGGCGGCCTTGGATACAGGGACGACTTTTGGCGGAATGGGTTCAAGCCGTGAAATGGCACTTTCTTCATTGGCGGAACCAGTTTTGTTGCTTTCCTTTTTTGCGCTAAGCTTTCAGAGCCATTCATTGTCTTTTGGAGGAATGATGTCACACTTTGCCGAACAACCGCCGATTCAAATTCTATTCTTCACCGCCTTAGCTTTTGGGGCAATCTTGATTATTACCATAGCTGAGACAGCGAGAATCCCTGTTGATAACCCAGCGACTCACCTGGAGTTGACAATGATTCATGAGGCGATGATCCTGGAATACTCTGGCAAATATCTTGCCTTAATCGAATGGAGTCATCAGATCAAGCAATTAATATTCTTAAGTCTTTTAGCGAATATTTTTTTCCCTTGGGGAGTTTCGGGCACGGCTGAAACGGCGGGATGGGGCTGGCTGATCCTTGTTTATCTAGTTAAGGTCT
>JAHFFY010000034.1 GCA_023247705.1 Candidatus Omnitrophota bacterium
GTATTAACGGTTCTATGTTTGCCCATTGTTCGTCTTTGAAATCCATAAGCTCACCTCCTATAAATATTTTAGCGGAGATGAACTTGGTTAAAAGCTATTTATGAGATAAATTCTAATTATTTGATTCGGACAAGTGAACATGTTCATCAAAAAAATATTTAATTAATGAAAAATAACAAATATCTGGTGGGCATCTGTACTTATAATGAAGGAGATAAAATAAAACGTGTTCTGGCCAAATTTAATGACTACGAATCGTATGATGTCCTGATCATTGATGACGGTTCGACTGATGGTTCCTTAACTGGGATTCCGCGTGATAAGATTAAAGTCATTGTCAATACAAAAACGTTCGGGGCCGGTTACGGTACCAGACAAATCATCGAGTACGCGAAAGAACATGGCTATGAATCAATCATTTTTGTCTCAGGCAATGATAAGGATCGAGCGGAAGATGTATTTAAATTAAAAAATGCGATTGAGTCCGGGTTTGATTTTGTCCAGGGATCCCGCTATCTTCCGGGAGGCTTTTATGGCCAAATGCCGCTTTATCGCAAAATTTCCACGCGCTGGATCCATCCGATGTTGTTTTCTTTGATCGTTTATCGAAGAATCACCGACAGCACTAATGGTTTTCGCGCGACGAGAACATCTCTTTTTAACGACCCAAGGATTAATCTCAACCAATCCTGGCTCGATCAATACGAATTAGAGCCGTACGTTTTTTATAAAGCCATTCGATTAGGCTACAAAGTAACCGAAGTCCCGGTCACAAAGATTTATCCTCCCAAAATAGAAGGATACACCAAGATGAAACCATTCTCAGGCTGGTGGAGTATCTTGCGGCCGTTATTTCTCCTGGGCTTGAGAATTAAAAAATAATCATGACTGCCATCGGTCAACTTCCTGATAAAAAACTACACCGCCCCGCCATGAAAATATGGCTTACCGTTTTTTTTATCCTGGGCATCGGAATCGGTTTGCGCTTCTATCATATTACGCGAGATGATTTTTTTCTTTATGATGAAGGTTTCTATTTGAATTATAATCGCGTTTTCTTGAAGATGATGGAGATCGTCCCGCCGCATAATTTTTCGCAGTTTAAAGAAGCGCTGTTGGTCTGGTTCAGGTTTTCGATGGCTAGCGGTAAAGCGCTGTGGTTTCTCTTAACGGATGCGCGGTTATTCTGGGGATGGATAAAAGTTTGGTGTTTTCCCCGATTGATCTCTGCCGTCGCTGGAACAATGACTTTGGGGATCACCTTTCTGCTGGGAAAACGTTTCTTCAATTCGAATCGAGTCGGAATCGTATCGATGGCGTTGCTGGCTGTTTTACCCAGTCACGTCTTTTATTCGCGCTTGGGGCTGCAGGAGGCGATCTGCACGTTATTTTTTACATCCGGTCTTTATTTTTATCTTTTTCCAAGACAATTTTCTGCTAAAACCTTTCTGTCCGGCGCTTTGTTGGTCTGCGCGTACTTCACGAATTACCGGCTGATCATTATTCCGTTGCTCGTCGCGTTTACCGAGATTTTTATCAGCCTTTCCGAAAGACGATTTCCGGACATCCGTAAATATGTTTGGCATACCGTTACGTTTTTCTTTTTTGTTTTTATCATCGGAAATCTGGATAAAGCCGAAAATACGATTGTCACCTTTTCCTGGATGTTTCATCAGGCCAATCTGGCGGAGGGAAGCTTTAATTGGTTTAATTTTCTTTCTTATCCTTATTATCTCTTTCGATTAGAAAGTGTCGTGTTTGGATTACTGTTCTTTGGAAATATGTATTATCTTCTGCGCAAACAATGGATAAAACTATTTCCGTTCGCATTCGTTTGTTTACAGATGTTGATTTTTTCTTTTGTGGAAGATCAAGCGGCGCGGTATGTCGCGGTGACGACCCCGCTCATGGCGATTGCGGTCGCTTCCATCATTGTGTGCATTCAGCAACGCAATAAATTTTTTGAAAAAATCGGATGGGGCATTGCCGTTATCGCAATGGTTTCTCTCCTAGGAAAATCAACGACGATTGCCAGGGCCCAATCCGATTATAAAATTGCGGTCCAACAATTGTCCGTGAATGATCCTCATCCGCTTATTCTTTCGACTCAACCCTGGATACAAAATTTGTATACAAGGAACAAAATGGACGTCTATGAATGTCCGCATAAATTGGAAGGGCTTGTGACGTTATACGCGAAAGGTTTTCGCTACCTAGTGCTTTGTCCGCAAGTTTACATTTCGTGGACCAGTACCGGAGAAAAATTTCATCTGCCGTTAACCGGGTATCTGGAATTTATAACGACACAAGTAAAACCCATTGGTATTTTCCCGCATATGAACCAAGTGATGTTAGACCGATTTGTTTTTGAACATAATGATAATTTGCGGTATTCTGTTCAATTTTTGAATGCGCCGAATCAACATCATGGCCTCATCCGAATCTACAGCATTAAACAAATTATTGAAACCCTCGGCCAATGGCTCAGTGAGCAACAAAAGATGAAGAGTTAAGTATGGTCAAAACCTTGCCGCTCTTGGATGCGTTAAAAACCCTGACTATGCCCGGATTGGATAGGAATCTTTTTTCTTCGCCTGATTGGCTCAATGTAGTTTGTAAAACTTATCGTTGCCATTTATATGTTAAATACATCGAACGCGATGGTAATGTCGCCAGCTATATTGTCTATTCTATTGTCAAAAATTTTTTGGAGTGGAAGATTTGTGTCTGCTCCTATTGTGATTATTTTGACTGTTATATTGATCGCGCTGATGATTGGACGATTTTTTTTAATCAATTGCGCGCGGAATATCCGGAATACCGGATCACGGTCCGCAATCTTCGTGACCATTTCGCCAGGGAAAATCCGAACTTTCAGGTTCTGAGCAAAGAACGGTTTCATTTCCTCGATGTACGTGGTTCCATTGAAAGCATTTGGAAAAAGACCCATGATTCGTTTAAGTCGGCGGTCAAGCAGGGACAAAAAAACGGAATTAAGATCAAACGATGCGACAAAGAAGATCTCCCGAAATTTTTCGCTCTGCATTTGTCATTACGAAAAAATAAATACCGCCTTTTCCCGCAACCGTACTGTTTCTTTACGAATATTTGGGATCAATATTTAGCGAAAGATCGGGGCGTTTTCTTGGGGGCATTTGATCCGCAGGACAATATGATCGGCGCAACGATTTATCTGATCTGCGGGGATACTTTATATTATAAATTTAATACGTCTCGCCTCGGATCTTTGCGGTTTCGTCCGAATAACGTTTTATTCTGGGAAGGAATCAAATTTGCCAAGGAGCGAGACTTAAAATATATCGACCTTGGTTCCAGCGGTTATCAGCAGGACGGATTGATTTTATTTAAAAACCATACCGGAGCGCAAATTCAGGACATTATCCATCTGGGATTTGCGCCGGCCCATTATAAGTTTAGTCAGAAAAGAATTTTAAAGGCGATGACCTGGCTTTTTACATTGCCCTGGACTCCGGCTTGGCTGGTGAGATTCGGGAGCAATTTGATTTATCCTTTTTTAGCCTGAGGTTATTTTTTTAATAAATTTAGAAAAAATTCTAAAATGGAATTAAAACAAATTTTTAATAATTGGGCTCACAGTGTTGGAGAAGAATATTCCAAGAAACAATGGCTATTAAGCAAATGGGAAATGTTTGAAGGGGTGGAATGGTCTGAAAAGAAATGCGCGATCCTGATTAAGAACATCCGTGATCGCCTGCAGTTATCGCCGGAGGAAAAGCTGATCGAATTAGGCTGCGGTGGCGGATGGATTCTGGAGAGTTTAAAGCCGTATGTTGAGAAAGCGTACGGGATGGATATCGCGGTTGAAATGTTAAAACACGCGCAGGGAATTCTCCCGCAGAACATTCTCCTGAGCGGTGAAATCGGAAAGATCCCGATAAAAGAAAATTTTTTTGATAAAATCTTATGTTATTATGTGTTTATCAATTTTTCAGAGGATTCTTATATTGAAGACTCCATCAGGGAAATTGGACGGGTGCTTAAAAAAGGCGGGAGGGCTTTGATCGGTCAATTACCCGACCGCACGAAATCATCTCAATATGATCGGGCGAAAAAAGATTACCTGGAACACTGCCAGAACATTTATCAGAATAACCTTGGCAGGGACACAAGCGAAATTCATCTGCCCCCGTTAAAACTTTATGATAAAAACAAGCTGATATCATTTTTGAAAAAAAACGATTTGCGGTTTCATTTTTCCAAATCCTTTAACCCATTCTATTATCCCCGCCAACCGGAATTGATCGATTGGCGTTTTGATATTATTATTGATAAAGTTTAACCCGATATATAATTTGCAGCCAGATGAAACAATATTTGGATTTAGTCAGACATGTTCTTGAGTATGGTGAACGCAAAGAGGACCGGACGGGAACCGGAACCCTTTCTGTCTTTGGATATCAGATGCGCTACGATCTGCGCGATGGGTTTCCGCTGTTAACAACCAAAAAAGTGTTATTCGATGCGGTGGTAAGGGAGTTGTTGTGGTTTCTTAAAGGATCCACCAATATCAACGACGGGTTAAAACAATACACCCCGATCTGGAACGCCTGGGCTGATCCTAACGGAGAGTTAGGACCGATTTATGGATATCAGTGGCGTCAATGGGAACAGTTCGTTTGGGATCCAGAGAAGAAAATTTATCAAAAGAAGCACATCGACCAAATCCAGATGGCGATTGACATGATCAATAAAAATCCCGATTCTCGTCGCATCATTGTCTCTGCGTGGAATGTCGCAGATCTTGATCGGATGGCTCTGCCGCCTTGTCACGCCTTTTTTCAGTTTTATGTCTGCAATGGCCGTTTGGATTGTCAACTCTATCAACGATCGGCCGATATCGCGCTCGGGGTTCCATTTAACATCGCAAGTTATGCACTTTTATTGAATATCATCGCCCAGGAATGCCGTTTAACACCGGGGATCTTTGTCCACACCCTCGGTGATGCGCATATATATCTCAATCATGTTGATGGATTAAAGCTGCAATTGCAGCGGACTCCCAAACCATTGCCCATCGTGAATATTGCCGCCCGAAATATATTTGATTTGCGCTTTGAGGATTTTCAATTAAACAATTATCAGCACTACGAATTCATCAAATTTCCCATTGCTGTCTAAATGGACCGTTCCTTTAATATCATTGTGGCCGTGGATATCAAGAATGGAATTGGTTTTAAGGGCACGCTTCCTTGGAACCTTCCGGCGGATCTCAGGCATTTTAAGGAAATCACATCGGAGACCGAATTTCCGGATCATAAAAATATCGTGGTGATGGGCCGAAAGACTTGGGATTCTTTACCGCAACGCTTTAAACCTTTACCCAATCGTCTCAATGTTGTTCTAACGAGAAACCAGGATTTGAATCTTCCTCAAGGAGTTTTATGCGCTCATTCGCTGGATGCCCTTTTAAATGAGACGAGAAAGATCACGCATAAATTGGAACGCCTTTTTGTGATCGGCGGAGGGGAGATTTTTCGGCAAACCATCAGTCATCCCAATTGCCGGCGGATTTATTTGACGAAAATTTTCCGGGATTTTCACTGCGATACGTTTTTCCCTCCGATCTCGGAACAATGGAAACAGGTTTTGTGTTCAGAACGTTTTCGTGACGGTGATCTGGAATATTGTTTTATGAAATATGTCTTGAAATAAAACCGGTTTTAAATCATCCGAGATTCAAGATGGAACTAATTAAACAATTTTGGGATGTCTATATCTGCTATGCACAAGAATTATTTTTTCCTCTTGTGTTCGGATTTCTGTTGAGCGGCATCGCCTATGAATTTATGCCTTCCTCACTCGTTGAAAAATATTTGGGCAAGAGAGGATGGAAGCCGATCGTTTTGTCATCGCTAATCGGAACACTTTTACCGGTCTGTTGTGTCGGGTCTCTTCCGATCGCGGTGACGATTCAAAGAAAAGGAGCCACGTTAGGTCCGGTCTTGGCTTTTTTGATTACTACCCCGGCGACATCCATTTCGGCCTTGATCGTCACTTGGAAACTCTTGGGAGGCTTATTTGCGGTCTATCTTTTTTTTGCCGTAATTTTTTTAGGAATCATGATGGGATTCATCGGTGATAGGATTGCGGTCAAATCCAGCGGAAACAATCAGGATCTTGATCACGACCACAATCATCAAGAGGATTTACGCGTGCTCAAAAGAGATCCCCAACCGAAGCTTTTTTACGATAAAATTAAATCGGTCTTAAAATATGCTTTTATTATCTTGCCTAGGGACATCGGGCTGGAACTCTTAATAGGGATTGCGATTGCCGGCGTTATCATGGTTTTTAAACCCTTGCAGGATTTTATCCATACGTATTTGAGCAATCAGTTGGGTTATCTTGCGATTTTACTGGTCAGTTTGGTGACGTATGTCTGTTCGACGGCCAATGTCCCGCTGGCAGATGCGCTTTTAAAAAGTGGACTAAGCCCCGGTGAGGTCATGACCTACCTGATTGTCGGACCGGTGACCAGTTATGGAACAATCCTGGTTTTAAAAAAAGAATTTGGCTGGAAGGTCATGAATGTTTATGTCTGGACCTTATGCATCTTGGCCGTCATGGAAGGTTTGATCTTTGATGCCTTTTTTTTTATTCATTCATGATGCGAATTTTACTTGTTAGAAGAAGTTAAATGAATATGTCGACAGCGTTCGATTTAAAAGAACAGGATCCCTCGGTTATGGTTTATGATAAAAGTCTATTGACCGATCACGATATTTACCTTTTTAAGTCGGGTTCCCATTTTCGTTTGTACGATAAAATGGGGGCTCATCCGCATGTGATCAATGGGATTCAAGGGACCCATTTCGCTCTTTGGGCCCCCAACGCCCAGAGTATTTCTGTGATTGGTAGCTTTAATAACTGGGATGTTTCGGCTCATCCATTGGCTGCCCGTTGGGACAGTTCCGGGATCTGGGAGGGGTTTATCCCCGGAGTCCTTAACGGGTCGCTGTACAAATATTATATACATTCTAAGCAAAATAATTATCGCGTCGCCAAAAAAGACCCGTTTGGTTTTTGCAGCGAAATTCCCCCTCAGACCGCATCGATTGTTTGGGATCTTTCCTATCAATGGCAGGATGAAAAATGGATGGAGATTCGACAGCGGCGCAACGCCTTAAACGCACCGATGACCATTTATGAATTGCACTTAGGCTCTTGGCGCAGGGGCGTTCAGGAAAGCAACCGGTATCTAACTTACCGTGAGATCGCCCAATATCTAGCGGATTATATTAAAGAAATGGGTTATACCCACGTTGAATTAATGCCGATCATGGAACATCCCTTCTCCGGATCCTGGGGCTATCAGACGACGGGTTACTTCGCTCCTTCAGCGCATTTCGGAACACCTCAGGATTTAATGTTTTTGATTGATCATCTCCATCAAAATGAAATTGGCGTGATTTTAGACTGGACGCCTTCGCATTTTCCGGCCGATGAGCACGGGCTCGTTTATTTTGATGGTACACATCTCTACGAACATTCCGATCCACGCAAAGGATTTCATCCGGATTGGAAAAGTTATATCTTTAATCACGGACGAAACGAGGTCAAAGAATTTTTAACCTCCAGCGGTCTTTTTTGGTTAGACAAATATCACGCGGATGGTTTAAGGGTCGATGCGGTTGCTTCGATGTTATACTTGGACTATTCGCGTAAATCAGGAGAATGGATTCCGAATGAATACGGCGGCCGGGAGAATATCGATTCGATGCATTTTATCCGGCGATTCAATGAGGCGGTTTATGAATTTTTTCCCGATGTCCAGACGATTGCGGAAGAATCGACCGCCTGGCCGATGGTTTCCCGACCGGCGCATTTAGGAGGCCTTGGGTTCGGGTTGAAATGGAACATGGGCTGGATGCACGACACTTTGCTCTATTTTGAGAAAAATCCGATTTATCGCAAATACCATCACAACGAATTGACCTTTAGTATGCTCTATGCCTTTACGGAAAATTTTGTTTTATCTCTTTCTCATGATGAAGTGGTGCACGGGAAGGGTTCTTTTTTGAACAAGATGCCGGGTGATGTCTGGCAGAAATTTGCGAATTTACGTTTGTTGTACGGCTACATGTACGGTCATCCGGGAAAAAAATTGTTGTTTATGGGAGGAGAATTTGGGCAATGGTCGGAATGGAATTACGAACAGAGCTTGGATTGGCATTTGTTAAATTATCCATCGCATCAAGGAATGCAGAAATGGGTTAAAGACCTCAATCAGTTGTATCGGCAAGAGACGGCTTTGCATGGCAACGATTTTTCGGCGGATTGTTTTGAATGGATCAATTGCAGCGATTGGGAACAAAGTGTTTTATGTTTTCTTAGAAAAGGCGAAACGCCTGAAAGCAGGGTTTTAGTTGTCTGTAATTTTACCCCCGTTGTCCGTTCCAATTACCGGGTGGGCGTACCCCTAGGAGGATTTTGGAAAGAAATTCTCAACAGCGATGCGAAGCTATATGGGGGCAGCAGTCAGGGAAATCTGGGGGGTGTGGAAGCCAAATTGGTGAAAGCGCATGGGAGGGATTATTCGCTTTCGTTAACTTTACCGCCTTTAGGTGTTCTTTTCTTAAAGCCGCAGCTAAAATAGACGCTATTTTGTTTGACAAATCGTGAGTTTTCCTATAACATTCTGATGTAAATTCAACGAGCAATTTAATTTAGAGCTAAAAGCAACGTTGTTTTTAGCAAGTCTTTTTTTTTCTATTCACCAATGAGGGGGGATTGATGAGGATTGCGCTTTTTACTTGGGAAGCGGTGCATTCGGTCAGTGTTGGAGGCATTGCCTTACATGTCACTGAACTGGCATGCGCCTTGGAGCGCAAAGGCCACGATGTTCATGTCTTCACCCGGGTGTCCAAAACAGACGACCTTTCTTACGAGCGCATTCATGGGGTTCATTATCATCGTTGCCGATATCCATCCGCGGCAAATTTCATTGAAGAAATCAATAATATGTGCCGGTCTTTCGTGAAAAGTTTTTTTGAAACGGAAGATTATATCGGACCATTTGATATTGTCCACGCCCATGATTGGTTGGCCTCAAACGCGGTTGTCTGGATCAAAGAAGCGCGAGGACGTCATGCGGTGATGACGTTCCATTCCACCGAATATGGCCGCTGCGGTAATCAATTTTTTGACAATCAATCTGCTCAGATCAGAGATCATGAACGGCATGGCTCATTTTGCGCCGATAAAGTGATTGCGGTTTCGAAGACCCTGAAAAACGAAGTGATGTGGATGTACAATTTGCCGGATGAAAAAGTATCGGTGATCTACAACGGGGTCAATTACCAGGAGTATAACGGCTGGATTGATGCCGGGTCCGTCCGCCGGATGTATGGGATCGGTCCGATGGATCCGATGGTTTTGTTTGTCGGACGCATTGTTTATCAAAAAGGTCCGGACTTATTGGTTGATGCGATTCCCAATATTTTGAATTACTATCATAACGCAAAGTTTGTTTTTGTTGGCGATGGAGAGATGCGCTGGGATATGGAAAACCGCGCCCGTGATATGGGTGTCGGTTATGCCATCCGCTTTTTAGGACACCGGAAAGGCCTGCCTTTGGTCGATTTATTTAAAGCGTGTGATGTGGTTTGTGTGCCCAGCCGCAATGAACCGTTTGGCATTGTCATTCTGGAGGCCTGGAGCGCAGGGAAACCGGTTGTCGCTTCCAGCGTTGGTGGGCCTTCTGAGATTGTCTGGCACGACGTCACCGGATTGCAGATTAATCCAACTGCGGATTCCGTTTCCTGGGGGATCGACACCACTTTCCAGGATTTTGAGTACTCGCGCTGGATGGGAAATAACGGACGCATCGCGGTCGAAACGACTTTCTCGTGGGATTCGATCGCTGATCATGTCCTTGAGGTGTATACCGCATAGGGTTTTAAAAGAGAAAAAACGTGGCAGAAAAAAATATAATAACCACAACTCTTCAAAGCGAGATCATTGATAAGCTCACGCCGATCATTCTTGAGTTTTATTCTAGTCCACTAACCGACCAATCATCCGAAAATGGGGAAGATCAAAACACGCAACCTACGACAATTTTGAGCTCCGTTCCTCGTATTCAGGAAATCAGAAAACAAGAAAATCCCACCAGAGCAATCGAATCATTTCCCCCCAAAAAACCAAAAGCCCCAAAAACATCGGCGAACGTTTTAACCCTTCCTTCAATAACGGCCGTCAAGAGTTTCGCACGAAAAGAAAAAAAGGATACGCTCATCGGAGATTCTCCCGCAGTTGTCGCGCTCGCAACGAAACCTTTTATCGATGATGAAAATTTGCCCGTTTCTTATAACTGTTCAAAACTCATCTTAAAATCGCGAGACCCGTATTGGTTGTTTGCGACTTGGGAAATCGCCGCAAACGATTTGCAAAGCCTTAAAGATAAAATCAAGGAACAACGGGATCAAGCCAAAGTTGTTCTCAGAATGTACGATGTCACATTTGTCGATTTTAACGGGACTAACGCGAATTGTTATTTTGATATCGAAGTTGAGCCAGCCAACAACTGGTATATTAATCTGTGGAGCGACCATGTCTCTTATTGCGCGGAACTTGGATTAAAGATCCCGAACGGAACATTTTTTCCTTTGGTCCGTTCCAATTTCGTTCATACTCCGCGTGCGGGTAGTTCGTCCCGTAGCGAACAGATCTGGATGGAAGTCTCCCATCGTGACAATCAATTCGATGGAAAGGCTTTTGCGTATGTCGAAGGGAGTCCGATCGATCAGATTCATCAAAATATTGGTTGGGAAAATTTTATGGTCTTAAGTTATACCTTAAAGTCCAAAGGGAGAAAGTTTTATCTGACACCGGATGATATCCGACGTTATTATGAACGATTGATGCCAAAGTTACGAGAGGTCGTGGCGAGGCGACTCACGGCGCGATTTGGGAGAAAATTCAGTTTGCAGGGAGAAAATCCGGCTTATCGGAAATGGCTTTATGATTTGTTTGCGCGCTGGGGATATTTAAGAAAGAGACTGTTGGGGGCCTCCGAGCTCACCAGCGAACTCGAAGATTTAAATTTATTGGGTGCCAGTGAAAACCAGATCGGAGCAAGTGCTTCATTGATGCCCAAAGGCAAAAAGCGGGATTTCTTTTTTGAAATCTGGGCGGACTTACTTGTCTATGGACGCACGGAGCCGGACGCGCAAGTCTGGTTAAAAGATCAATTAATTCAATTACGCCCCGATGGGACCTTTACTTTGAGGCACACGCTTCCTGATGGAGAAATTCTATTTGATTTTACGGCGATATCGAGTGATAAAATCGAAGAGCGTAAAATATCAACTCAGGTCAATCGCCAAACCAAAATACTTGCTCCGTATATTCTTCAAGGAAAAATTTAGCACAAAGGAATAAATTCATGGTGTCCCGTGGATATTTATGTTTAGTCTTGCATGCGCATCTGCCGTTTGTCCGTCATCCGGAAGAAGATTATTTTCTGGAAGAGAACTGGCTTTACGAAGCGATCACGGAAACCTATATACCGCTTATTTCGGTCTTTGAAAAATTGATTAAAGATCAGGTGGATTTCAGGATCACGATGTCCATGACGCCGACCTTAGCCTCGATGCTGAAAGATCCGCTGTTGCAAGACCGGTATATCCGCCACTTGGACAAACTCATTGAGCTGTCGCAAAAAGAAATCGAGCGAACTTCCTATCAGCCGCACTATCACGGTTTGGCCTGGATGTATAACCATCGTCTATTGGAAGCGCGGGATTTGTTTGTCAACCGATATCGGAAAGATTTGATTCACGCGTTTAAAAATTTTCAAGACCAGGGATATCTGGAGATTATTGCGTGTTGCGCAACCCATGGATTTCTGCCGCTTTTAAACGTGCACACGGAAAGCGTCCGCGCCCAGATTCACGTCGGCATCGAGAATTATATCGAACATTTCGGCCGGCCCCCACGCGGCATCTGGCTGCCGGAATGCGGTTATTATCCTGGCGTCGATCAATTTTTGAAAGAAGCGGGGATCCATTATTTTTTTGTTGATTCTCATGGACTCATCCACGCGGATCCTGCTCCGCGATATGGTGTTTATGCGCCGATTTATTGTCCAAGCACTGTAGCGGCGTTTGGTCGAGACTGGGAATCCTCAAAACAAGTCTGGAGTTCGAAAGAAGGCTACCCGGGTGATTCCGATTACCGTGAATATTACCGCGATATTGGACATGAGTTAGAATATGACTACATTAAGCCGTATATTCATCCGCAGGGCATCCGGGTTAATACCGGATTAAAATACTGGCGGATCACGGGAAATTCGGAATACAAAGAGGCTTACCGTCCGGACTGGGCCAGGGAAAAAGCGGCGATGCACGCCGGGAATTTTATGTTCAACCGGGAAAAACAAATCGAGCATCTGTGCCATCACATGGACCGGCCACCCATTATTATCGCTCCGTATGATGCTGAATTATTTGGGCATTGGTGGTATGAGGGGCCCATGTGGATTGATTTTTTGATGCGTAAAATTTTCTACGACCAAAAAATCGTCGCTACCATCACGCCTTCGGAATATTTAGCGAAATATCCGATGAACCAAGTCGCCCTGCCATCTTCTTCGAGCTGGGGATATAAAGGTTATAATGAGTTTTGGGTCGAGGGTAGCAATGACTGGATTTATCGGCATTTATACATGGCGGCCGACCGGATGATTGATCTGGCGAAAGGAAATTTTAAAGCCACTTCGAAACTTTCAAAATCCCTCATCGAACGGGCGGTGCATCAGGCCGCAAGAGAACTATTGCTGGCGCAATCCAGCGACTGGCCTTTTATCATGAAGACCGGAACCATGGTGGCCTACGCGCACCGACGATTTAAACTGCATATTAATCGATTCACCAAAATATATCAAAACTTGCTGGATGGCTGTGTGGACGAACAGTGGTTAAACGAAGTTGAAAAAAGGGATAATATTTTTAATCATATCAAATGTGGAATTTATTTTAACAGTGATTTTAAAGTTGCCACTAAGCTGAAAGAAAGTCGTCCGAGAATTAAGAAAATAAAGGACAAGACACATCGAGCGAAGTCAACGGTCTTGGCCGTAAAATAAAAACGGTAGCGTTTTCTAAATGAGGGGATCTATGGCAGACGATATCAAGGATGGTCTTCCGGCTATTGATGCGGATGAGCAAAAATTAAGAACATTACGTAATACCAAAAAAGAGCATTACCTTTCTATCTCCAACCTTTCGTATCCGAAAGTCTCTGCCGCGTTCGGCATTGCCCTTCACATGCATCAGCCGACGATTCCGGCTTCACACGATCACATTCCCACGGCTGGTTTGATCAGTAATCTTAAATACATGCTGGACCATGAGAACATCGGGGATAATCATAATGCGCGTGTTTTTCTGCAATGCTACGCCCGGATGGCGGACATCATCCCCGAATTGGTTAGTCAGGGCAAGAACCCGCGGATTATGCTGGATTATTCCGGAAATTTATTCTGGGGTTTGCGTCAAATGGGCGAAGGATGGGTCTTGGAAAATTTAAAACGGATTACGTGTGATCCGACCTATTATCGTCATGTCGAATGGCTGGGGACCATGTGGTCGCACGCAGTTGTGACCTCCAATCCGATTCCAGACATCAAATTACATATTCTCGCCTGGCTGAATCATTTTGGAGCGATTTTTGGAAAAGAGGCTCTGGAGAGGGTTAAAGGTTTTTCGCCTCCCGAAATGCATTTACCAATCCATCCCGATGTCTGTTATGAATACGTGAAAGCTCTGAAAGAGTGCGGGTATGAGTGGTTGATGGTCCAAGAGCACACCATCGAAAATCCGGATGGAAGCGGGATCCGTCGTTCACATTTTCCTCATCGATTGGTCGCCAAAAATTCTTTAGGCGAAGTCGCCGAAATTACTGTCCTGATCAAAACCCAGGGCTCCGATACCAAATTGGTCGCACAGATGCAGCCGTGTTATGAAGCCCAAACGAAAACACGGGAAGATTATCAGGGGAAAAATATTCCTCCGTTTGTCGTGCAGATCGGAGACGGAGAAAACGGCGGGGTGATGATGAACGAGTTTCCTCCGGCGTACCGCATCGCATATAACCAGATCGGGCGACAGGGAACGGTCGGGATGAACGGTTCGGAGTATTTGGAGTTTATTAAGAAGGAATCCGGGCTAAAGGAAAGCGAATTTCTTCCGGTCCAGCCGATTGCGCAGCATTGCATTTGGGAGTTTGTCAAAAATTGCGGTCCCAATGCCGTGGATCAGATCATTGATAAAGTCAAACAAAAATATCCCCGATTTAATCTTGATCGGGCATCCTGGACGAATCATATCAGCTGGGTTCAGGGATACGAAAACGTTTTGGATCCCATGAATCAACTGAGCGCGGCCTTTCATCAGAAATTCGACAATCATCCGCAAGGACGGAACAGTCAATCGTATAAAGAAGCTCTGTTGTATCTTCTGCTTTCTCAAACCAGCTGTTTCCGTTACTGGGGGCAGGGGCTGTGGACCGAATATGCCAAGGAGATTTGTCACCGAGGAATGGAAAGCGTCAAGTCGGGATCTTGTTGTGTCACAATCACTGAGCCAACAAAGGAAAAACAAAATCAAGCATGGGCTTTTTCGTTTGAAAGAGTCGAAAAGGAGGAGGAATTGGATATGAAACAAAAGGTCATTGAAATAGCTGGAAAAACCTGGAAAACATTAGGAGAAAAGGGCGAAACAAACCTCGCCCAGCTTCCTAAGACACTTAAAGAAGACGATTCGATTGTTTACCAGGCGTTGGGTTGGTTAGCCCGGGAAGATAAAATCAATTACATCACCCGCAATAAACAAATCTTTGTCTCGTTGGTCGATTCAGAGCTCCGCGCATTTAGAAGTATACTACAGCAGGCGGCCAATAATCAAAATCAGGCGAATAGTCGAAAAAAAATCGGCGTATAAGTTTAAGTCTACAGCCTTGCGTGTTTCATCCTTAAGTCAATCCTTGTAATTGTGTTTTAATTGCAAGGATTGACTTAAGGATATCAGAAAAAAATCTCTTGGAAATTTTTTCTGTATCGCTAGATTAAAAAGTTTCTAAGATAGTCATCTTTCTTGTGAAAAATTTATGCATTTTTTAGCTGGACTCCATCAGAAAGAGAAAGGGTTTAGTGAATCGATTTGTTTGCATTCATGGCCATTTTTATCAACCTCCGAGGGAAAACCCCTGGCTTGAAGAAATCGAGCAGCAGGACACAGCTTATCCATATCATGACTGGAATGAACGGGTCACAGCCGAATGTTACGCTCCGAATTCCGCCTCCAGAATTCTTGATGCACAAAAGCGCATTTTAGAAATTTCGAACAATTATTCAAAAATCAGTTTTAATTTTGGACCGACACTTTTGTCTTGGCTGGAAAAATATCAGCCTGAACTTTATCAGTCTATTTTACAGGCTGACCAAGAAAGTCAAAAAAAATTTTCGGGCCATGGTTCAGCGATCGCGCAATGTTATAACCATATGATTATGCCTTTGGCCAATACCAGGGATCAGGAGACTCAGGTGATTTGGGGCATTAAGGATTTTGAATCACGTTTCAAACGTACTCCGAAAGGGATGTGGTTGCCAGAAACCGCTGTCAATATTGAGACGCTGGAAATCCTTTCAAAACATAATATCCAATTTACGATCCTCGCTTCCCGCCAAGCTTCCAAGGTAAAAAAAATTAATGAAGAACATTGGGAAGACGTGTCCGGCTCCCGAATTGATCATCAGAAACCGTATTTATGCCGGTTACCTTCAGGACGGTCGATGATTCTGTTTTTCTATGATGGGAACATCGCGCAGGACGTCGCTTTCGGCGGTTTACTGCGCAGTGGAGAAGATTTTGCCAATCGATTGAGAGGAGTTTTTCCGCAAGATGGTTCCGGCGAAAAGAATAATCGCTTGGTCCATATCGCAACGGACGGAGAGACCTATGGCCATCATCATCAATTCGGGGATATGGCATTGGCATATTGTCTTAAATATATTGAAAAAAATCAATTGGCAAAGCTGACGATCTATGAGGAATTTCTTAAAAAGCATCCTGTTACAGACGAGGTTCAAATTATTGAAAATTCCTCTTGGAGTTGTGTTCACGGGATTGAACGCTGGAGGTCCGACTGCGGTTGTCGCATTGCAGAAAAACCGGGATGGAATCAGGGATGGAGAAGTCCTTTACGAAAAAGTCTTGATTGGTTGAGGGATGAATTGATCCCGCTGTACGAAAAAGAAATGCGCTTGTATTTTCAAGATCCCTGGCAGGTGCGCAATGGATATATTTCTGTGATCTTGAATCGGTCTCAAAAACAGATCGATCAACTCCTTGAACAATTTTCGAAGAAAACATTTTCGCAAGAAGACAAAATTAAAATTCTGAAAAATCTGGAAATGCAACGCCATGCGATGCTCATGTACACCAGCTGCGGCTGGTTCTTCGACGAAATTTCTGGAATTGAGACAATCCAGATCATGCAATACTCGGCCCGCAGCATTCAACTGGCCAGGGAATTAACAGGTGTTGATTTAGAAAATGCTTTCCTGGAAAGGCTAAAATCAGCAACCAGCAATCTTGCGAAGTTAAAAAACGGCCAGCAGGTCTATCAAGAATATGTAAAACCGGCCATGATTGATTTTACACGTATAGGCGTGCTTTACGCGATCACGTCATTGTTCCAAGATTATCCACGGAGCGCAAAATTTTGTTCCTATTCGATTGTAAAAGAATTTTATGATTGTCAGCTGCGCGGCCGGCAAAAGCTGGCCATAGGAAAAATTTTTGTTTCCTCGGATATCACCACCGAAAAAGTCCATTTGAATTTTTTTGTCTTCCATGAGGGTGATCATAATGTGAGCGCTTGGATAAAAACGGATTTGGACCCGGCGTCTTTTTCCCAAATAAATCAAGAACTCAAGAAGGCTTTTTCAAAAGAAAAAACTTCTGAGGTTTTGAATCTACTCAATCGTCATCTTGGGGCAGATCATTATTCGCTTTGGGATATATCCAAAGAACAACAGGAAAAAGTCTTAGGTCAAATTTTAGATCACACGTTAAAAGAAATCGAGATTATTTTCCGGCAGATCTACAAACATCATTACACGTTAATGCACACGCAAACACACCAACGGATTTCTCTGCCTAAGGCCCTGGCCACAACGGTCGAATTCATCTTGAACCGGGATTTGAAGGAAACGTTAGAACATGATCCATTGGATGTTGCACAGATGCAAAAGATTCTTGAGGAAGTGGAACACTGGGCCTTTGAACTGGACCACATCACCTTGAGTTTTATTTCAAGCCAGCGCATCAATACGCTGATGAAAAAACTATCTCAACATCCGGAAGATTTGGAATTGATGAGATCAATCCAAGGGGCTCTGGATATCTTGAATAAACTTAATCTGAAGCTCGATTTATGGCGTTCGCAAAATTTGTATTTTTTTATCGACCAAACAATGACCTCAACCATGGATCGAAAGGCCAAAGAACATAATCCTACCGCGGAAGAATGGATCAAGTTATTTGCGGATCTGGGAGTCGTTTTGCATTTGAAAAACGGTTAAAAGGTTCCATCAGACTTATTCGACATGTGCTATTATAGCGCCATGAGAAGGCTGAAAGATAATGAATAAAAGAGCAAGCGGATTATTATTGCATATCACATCTTTGCCATCGGCATACGGGATAGGGGATCTGGGACCGATGGCTTACCGTTTTGTTGACTTTTTGTCGAAAAGTTCGCAAAAATATTGGCAAATCCTCCCTTTGAATATCACTGACGGAGCTTTTAATCATTCTCCCTACAGCAGTATCTCCGCCTTTGCCGGAAACACGCTCATGATCAGTCCGGAGTTGCTGGTGGAGGAAAAATTTCTGACAAAAGATGATCTGGAACCGATCCCGGATTTTTCAATCGAGAAAGTGGATTACGCGAAGGTTGAATTGTACAAAAATAGATTGTTCGAGTCGGCCGTTTTAAATTTTATGACGGCCAAGAAAGGGCAAGGCACAGAGAAAAGCAATGCAGTGAAAAATCACTTAAAGCAAACATTCAAAGAATACGATCAATTTTGTCAGGAGAATCAGTATTGGTTGGATTCTTTTAGCCTTTTTGTGGCTATTAAAGCCTATCTGGGTGGTCAAATGTGGAACGATTGGCCGGTGGAACTGCGCGATCGGCACCCGGACGCTTTGAAGAAAATCAAGAACGATTTGGAGGAAGAGATTGAAAAGAATCGTTTTTTACAGTATCTCTTTTATCATCAATGGCACAAATTAAAAACGTATTGCCAGAAACATAAAGTTGAAATCATCGGTGATATCCCGATCTATGTCAGCTACGACAGTGCGGATGTTTGGACGCATCCGGAACTTTTTAAGTTAGATGAAAATAAATATCCCCGTTTTATCGCCGGCGTTCCGCCTGATTATTTCAGTGCAACGGGTCAGCGTTGGGGCAATCCTGTTTATGAATGGGAATCTCTTAGGGAAACCAAGTATCGCTGGTGGATTGAACGTCTAAAACATAATTTTGAACTGTTTGATTTGATTCGCATTGATCATTTCCGCGGATTTCTGGCGTTTTGGGAAGTTCCGATCCATGAAGAAACGGCGGTTAACGGCCACTGGTGTGAAGTCCCGGCAGAGGATTTTTTTAAAACTCTTCAAAAAGAATTTCATTCCCTGCCCGTGATCGCGGAAGATTTAGGTATCATTACACCGGATGTGGTGGATATCATGCATCGGTTTAAATTTCCGGGGATGAAAGTATTATTATTCGCGTTTGGTGGGAACCCCAAAGAAAATCCCTATATGCCGAAAAATCATGTGAAAGATTGCGTCGTTTACACTGGAACCCATGATAACAACACGACACGTGGTTGGTTTGAGCGGGATATGTCTGAGGAAGAGCGAAACAATTTATTTAACTTCATCGGAAAATCTGTTTCAACAAATGAAATCGCGTGGTCATTGATTGAAATAGCGATGAGGTCGGTGGCCAACACCGCCATGATCCCTATGCAAGATATTTTAAACTTAGGCGCAGAGGCCAGGATGAACACCCCGGCCACTGTCCACGGAAATTGGTTATGGCGCCTGACCTCGATCGCCCTGAACGAACATTTGGAAAAAAAACTTAGTTTAGTCACGCATACAGCAAAGAGGGCGTAAATAAGAATTTGTCCAATCAATTGTTCATCAAACGACCAAGAGACAGATCGTTGATTGCTATTGAGGTCGGTTTTTTAGGTTAATTCTCTTGAGGCAATAAAGCCGATGTGATAAAATTATTTTCATGTTATATGCCAAATTTATGAGGATTTTTTTGCTCGGGATCAGTTGTTCTTTTTCCGGATGCCTTTTTCATCATACGACGAACTTTTTACCTGATCTTCCGGTAGAAAAACTGATTGATGAAGGCAAAGTGCTTGATCTGCAAGCGTTAAAAAAGGGCGGAAATCTTCTCATTATCCCGTTTAAAGCGGGTGTGGATGCTGAATCGAATGATGACCTGCATAAAATATCTTTGATGATTGTCCGCGGGGTCTCGGATGCTATCCAGAGAGAAAACGCACCATTTCACATTTTGGGGGCGGATAACGCCGATCTGGCAAATCTCGTTATGAAAGGCTTTATTACCCACCTCTCGAGTTCCGGGCGGATTAAACGGTGGGTGTTAAGAAAAAATGAAATTTTTATTAATGTCGAAGGAAAAATCGTTAATCCTGAATCGGGGGAAGTGATCATTGTTTTTTCCCATCACGGCAAGGCAAATCTAAAAACGGACCAGGAACAAGATCTTGCGCGCAAGATAGGTGAGGATTTAGGTTTATATTTAGTTCGACAGCTGAAGAATTGAGAGGACTTTGTGATTGTTGTCACTGGGGGAGCCGGCTTTATTGGAAGTTGTATTGTCGCACGGTTAAATAGCATTGGCCTTCATGATATCATTGTCGTTGATCATCTGACCGACTCCAAAAAAGAAAATCTCAAGAATAAACGTTATCGTCAGTATTATGATAAACGGGATTTTCTTGAAATGATCATCAAGGATAAAATTGATCCAAAAATCGATTGCATGATTCATATGGGGGCATGCAGTTCGACCACTCTTAATGACGCAAAATACTTTCAAGAAAACAATTATGAATATTCGTGCCATATGGCACAATGGAGTTTGAAGCATAAAGCCCGTTTTATTTATGCCAGTTCGGCCGCGACGTATGGAGATGGAGCCTTAGGTTATAAAGACGATGAAGCCGCTTTGAAAAAATTAAAACCGTTAAATTTTTATGGTGCATCAAAACACAAATTCGACCAATGGGTCTTCGAACATTTTCTAACGGATCAGGTTGTTGGCTTAAAATTTTTTAATGTTTTTGGCCCCAATGAATATCATAAGATGGATATGCGTAGTGTCATCGCGAAATCTTATGAGAAGGTCATTAAAGAGGGAAAAATTTCCCTTTTCAAATCCTACCGTAAAGAGTATGCGGATGGAGAACAAAAACGGGATTTTATTTATGTCAAGGACGCGGTTAATGTCGTCATGTATTTCTATAAAAATCCGCGGATTAACGGAATTTACAATGTGGGAAGTGGGATCGCCAGGACATGGAATGATTTGGCGTTGGCGTTGTTTAAGGCCACTCATATCCCGCCCAAGATTGAATATTTTGATATGTCCGAAGACTTGAAATCAAAATACCAATATTTCACGCAGGCGGATATATTGAAGTTAAAAAAGAGTGGTTATAATAAACCTTTTACAACATTAGAAGACGCGGTGAAAGATTATGTTTCCTACCTCAAAAACCATGCATACCTGTGAAGGAGTAAGAAATCCATGTTGATTCCATTGATCGGAATTGGCATCTTGTTTTTTGTGATTGGGATTGGCTTTGTGCTAAAAAGTTATTTGAGCACACCCAACGAGAATACCATGGTTCCGTTGGTGGAGTTACAGAAGGCTAAGACGGAACTGGCCCAATCCAAAGAAGCGGAAGCCAGATGGAAGTCACAATTCGACCAGGTGACGCGGGACGCCCAGACCTTCAAAAAAAATTTTGAAGAAATCAAAGTCCGCGAAGATAAACTTACAAAGACGCTTGAGGAATTTCAATCGAGTTCGAAAGAGGGAATGTATAAGGCCACCGTTGAGCAGCTTGAGACGGAATTAGCCATGATTAAGAGCAAAGCGGAGTCTCAAGCGAAAGACGCTTTAGAGATTGTCGATACACTCAATAAAGAAAACGAAAATTTTAAAAATCAAATTGAAGCAGCAAATCAGCGTATCAAGGAATTAGAACCCCAAATTGTTTCGAAAGGCACCATTGAAGAGAATATCCGCAGCTTAGAAAAAGAGAAAAAAGAAACAGAGACGATGCTGGAAACACTTAAAAAAGAACATCAAATTCTCCTTGATGAATTCAACCAAAAATTATCGGAATTCGAACAGATCAAGAATACTTTCCAAACCGAGAAAAGCGGTGATGAAGAACGATTCTCCAGGACCACCGCGATGATCGATGTCTTAAATAATGAAAAGAACGCTTTGATCAAAGAAAAAGACCGGTATATTGCCATTGTTGATCAGATGAAAGAAGATATTGATATGATCAAAAAAGAAGGGGCCCGTCATTTGACGCAGGCCATGGATCATCTGCGGTTAGAAAACGATCATCTTCGACAACAGTTGCAAGAGCTGACTGAGAAGTTGCAGCTATGGGAAATTCAAATGACCAGTTTGCAGAAAGAAAGTCAGGATAGCTGGTTTTCATCAAATCAGATTATTAAAGATTTAAGAAATGAAAATCAATCATTCCAAACTCAGTTGCAAGAGAGTCTTACTAAAATTCAAGAATTACAAATTGAATTGGAAATCATCCGCAAGAAAAGCGAAGAGGAATTAACTCATGCCTTGGACACGGTCGAGCGGTTAAGAAAAGATAAAGATTCTGTTTTTAACGCAAGGGATGAATTAGAGATTAATTTACAGAAAACAAAAGCGGTTAATCTGACCTTGCTTGAAAAAGAAGATTTGGTTCAGTATGAAATTGTCAAAAATCGCGCTCAGGCGTTGGGACTGGAAAAACTTTGTGAAGAGTTAAAATTCGGTATCGAGGCTAGAACAAAGGAAATCACCAATCTCAAAGAAGAAAACGGTTTGCTCTTGCAGATGAAACTGGAGACAGAACAAAATCTGCAGAATTTAAAGAAATCGCATGCGCAATTGATTAAAAAAGATAAATTATCACAAGCGGAGCTCGAGAAAAGTCGGAATCAACTGGCGATCATTGAGAAGGCTTATTCTGTTTTTCGCAATAAGTTTGAAGATATAGACTCCATAAACAATGAGCCCCAAAATGAGAGCGGTCCTACATAGTTTGTTTCGGAATACGAGAAATTTCTCATCCCAAAAATAATCTGAATGGGTCCAACAACGGTGTTTATAAGCTCCGGCATTCAAAATTTAAATCATTATTCGACAGGTCCCGTGACGAAATAAATTAAATGCGTGTTGCCATGTATTACAGTAATCATGATGTCCGCTTAGAAGAGTTCAAACGACCGGAGATTAACTCTGACGAAGCCTTAATGCGCATTGAGGCGAGCGGAATTTGCGGTAGTGATGTCATGGAATGGTATCGCAAAGACAAAGTTCCTCTGGTTCTGGGGCATGAAGTTGCGGGGACTTTGGAAGAAATCGGGCGCAACGTGAAAGGGTTTAAAGTAGGAGACCGGGTGGTCGCGACCCATCACGTCCCCTGCGGTGATTGTGAATACTGCCGCAATGATCATGAAACGGTTTGCGAGACGTTACGCCAAACGCATTTTGATCCCGGTGGATTTTCAGAATTTGTCCGGATTCCAGAAATTAATTTAAAATTGGGAACTTTGAAGATCCCTAAAAATGTTTCTTTCGAAGAAGCGACATTTGTCGAACCGCTGGGTTGTGTTGTACGCGGACAGCGCTCGGTCAATATGAAATCCGGAAAACGGGTCTTGGTCCTCGGCAGCGGGATCGCGGGGTTATTGCACATCAAGCTGGCTCGCTATTGGAAAGCGAAAACGATTGTCGCCACCGATATTGATCCGTTTCGTCTTAAAATGGCTAAAAAATTCGGAGCCACAGCGGTTGTCCATGCCAGTGAAAATGTTCCGGGATATTTACGAGCATATCATAAAGGAAGATTAGCGGATTGCGTGATTTTATGTTCGGGAGCTCAGTCGGCAATTGAGCAGGGTTTGCGTTGTGTTGAGCGAGGTGGAACCATTTTGATTTTCACGGCCGCTTCGCAAGATTCGTGTTTGCCGGTTCCAACGAATGAAATCTTCTGGAGATCGGAGGTAACGGTCTTAAGTTCATATGCCGCCAGTCCTCGTGATTTGAAAGATGCCCTGGCATTGATTTCAAAAAAGAAAATACGAGTGAAGGATATGATTACCCATGAGCTTCCATTAGGGGAGATCCAAAAAGGGTTTGATCTGGTCGTTAATCCAAAAGATTCGATCAAAGTGATCATCCATCCGCAGAAGACGATGACTTGAAGAAGAAAATTTTTAAATGATAACAAAAAGGAGATCTTATGGACTGGGGAATGAAAAATCGATTATCAAAGATCATTAAACCAGATAACGGAAAAGCGTTGATGCTGGCCGTTGATCATGGATATTTTCTAGGACCAACAAGTGGATTGGAAGATGCTGAGAAGACCATCGCGCCTTTGTTGCCCTACACCGATTCGCTCATGTTAACACGCGGAATTCTACGGACAAGCGTTTGCCCTGAGGATGCAGCGAATGTGCCGATTGTCCTTCGTGTTTCAGGAGGGAATTCGGTTTTGGATGAGGATTTATCCAATGAAGATATAACCGTTGGCATTAAAGATGCGATCAAACTTAATATTGCGGCGATGGCCCTTTCGATTTATGTCGGAAGCGGCTATCAACATAAAACACTGGTTAATTTGGCTAAACTGATTGATCTGGGAGAAGAATACGGGATTCCGGTCCTAGCGGTTACGGCTGTTGGAAAAAATATGGCCAGAGATGAACGTTATTTGAGTTTGTCCTGTCGCATCGCTGCTGAACTCGGCGCGCATATCGTCAAAACCTATTATTGCGATCATTTTGACCAGGTTGTTAAAAAATGTCCGATCCCCATCGTTATTGCCGGAGGCAAAAAGATTGAAGAACTGGCAGCGCTGGAACTGACTTACAAAGCGATACATGACGGAGCGGTGGGGGTGGATATGGGGCGAAATATTTTTCAGGCGGATTCTCCGGTTGCAATGATTCAGGCTGTTCGCACCATTGTTCATGAGGGAAACTCCGTTAAAAAAGCTTATGCGTTATATCATAGTTTAAAAAAAGAGAAAAAGACGTAACCCTTGGAGAAGTTCGATTGCATCCGTAAATCTTTTTGTTATAATAATCGTCATGAGAAGTTTTAATAAAAAAGTTTCTATAATGTTATGCATCTGTCTTTCATCATTTGGCTGTGCCCGCGCGGTCGAAACCACAAAGGTCATCTGGGGGTCATCGACAAAGGCCTTGGAAGAAGCCAGAGCAGATGCGTTGAGTCAAAAATATCTTTGTTTTTATACAGAATGTTTTGATGCGGTTTTAAGTGTTTCCAAAGAGGCGCAATATGAAATTTTTATACGTGATCGGATTAAAGGCCATATTGTTGTCATGGGCATCCCGGGAAGTATCAATACAACCGAAGTGGGTATCTTCTTTGACGCTCTCGATGAGAAAAAAGTAAAGATCGATATCTCTTCATTGAGCACAAAAGCTAAAACGGAAGTGGCAAAAGTTATATTTCTTGACTTAGATAAAAAATTTCAAAAGGAGGTATCCCATGGCAGTCATGAGAATTGATATCCTTTCCAAGAAAGGAGAGGAAAATAAAGTTAAATTTTTTACTACTGGTCTCCAACGCGCAGCCCAATTAGCCAATATTCAAATCGATATTAACACCACCCAGAATTTTAGCGCTTTCGGTGGGCATTCGTTTAACCCTTCTAAAACTCCAATTGTTTTTATTAATGGTCATGTGGAATTTATGGGAGAAATGCCGGGAGTTCCTGTTCTTCAAGTCAAATTATGCCAGCTGCGTGACAAAGGAAGCGAATCATTTTAAACGCAATTTAAATCATTTCGCAACAATCAACCATGATCGAACATGAATTACTTTTTTTAGGACTTTTAAAAGAGGGCCCCAAGCACGGCTATGAAATCAAGCGGAAGATTGAGGAAGAACTTTTTCCATTCGTCGGTTTAAAAATCAAATCGATTTATTATCCTCTCCGGAAAATGGAGAAATTGGGTCTCATCAACAAAGATGTCGGTCGGGAAGGCCGCTGGCCGGAAAAATTTGTTTATAGCATTACCAGTAAAGGAGAGAAGATCTTTGAACATCTCATCACAGAAAGTTTTATGTCCATCGAACGGCCCTACTTTAATATCGACTTGTCATTATATTTCCTGCCCTATGTTGATCAAAAAATCGCTAAGCGTAGATTGAGAGCGCGTGTTATCTTTCTCAAGCGCATTAAGCGTGATTTAGAGAAACTCAAAGAGAACGTCAATATCCCATCGCAACATCTCCATATCATCCTTAATCACGATTTAGATCTTGTTGGAGCTGAGATCAAATCAATCACCAGCTTAATAGGTCTATTGGAATAAGATTAGGACTTTCGCGTTTGAGCTAAAAAGTCAGGTTTAGGGTTTAAACATGGGTTTGGCCATGAGATAATCGGGAAATTAAACCGAACAACTCAAGGAGTCAGCCATGCAAAATCAAAAATG
>JAHFFY010000035.1 GCA_023247705.1 Candidatus Omnitrophota bacterium
CCTGCAACCAACATACCAACACCAAATCCTGCTCCAAATTCTTTTATTCCCCACCCTCCAAGCGCACCTAGGGCCCCTCCTGTAGCAGCCCCCATCAACATCCCTCTCCATCCACCCTCAAGCCCACCCGTTACAGCCCCTCCAGCAAGCCCACTCCAGAAACCAACAGCCATTAAAGAAAAACCGGCACCATAAGTCAGGATGCCAACAACGGCACCCAGAAAAGCACCGGCAAAACTATTCCAAAATTTCTTCCACGACCATTTGTGTCCCGTCGGATCAATCCGATTAATGGGATTATTCCCGCAATACGAATACCGATTGAACGTCTGCGGGTCGCCCGGCGATTGCACGATTGTATCGGGCGTAATAAACCTCCCTAACGACGGATCGTAATACCTCGCCCCATAATAATACAGTCCGCTCTCATCGTCTAACTTTTTTCCCGTAAAATAAAACCACGCCACTTCCTGCGTGTTGCCGTATTTTTCATGCCTCGAGAACCCGCCGAAGGGTAGATATTCGCAGAGCTCTTTCTTGACGCCTGTGGCGTCGGTGGTCACATTCACGCCACCCAGATGATCGGCGTGATTAAAGATCTTCGTTGTGCCGGTGATCGAGGCAATCAACTGATCGCCGAGGTAGATATGCTTCGTGGCGATGCCGTTGGTCTCCTCATACAAACTTCCGACGTATTTCGTTGTGTTCGTCGTTGAACTGTAGACCGTCTTCTTGACCCGCCCACCGTCGCCGTCGTATTCGTAATTGGCGATCGTGGAGTTGTTTTTCTTCACACACGTCAGGCGGTTCTCGAGATCGTAGACATAGTCCCAGACTTCGCTGCCCTTTGTCTTCTTGGTCATATTGCCGTTGGCGTCGTATTGAATGATCGTACCGTCGGACAACGCGGTCACCGCGTGGGGCTTTGCGCCACTCACACCGTAGGTGTACGTCAAGCCGTCTTTCGTCAACAGATTACCGATTGGATCATACGAAAACGTCTTCGTTCCATACGCGCCGATCGACTGCATCAAGCGATTCAGGGCATCGTACTGAAATGTTTGATTCCCTGTATTCACCGTATCGGTGATTGTTAAAATATTTCCAACACCATCGTAAGTGTAGGCAAAATTCTGCAATTGCTGACTGCTCGCGTTGGTGGTCACCATCGTGGTTAAACGAAGCGTTTTCGAATCGTAGGTATAATTCGTCGTGCTCCCGCTGCCATCAACGATCTTCGTGATCTGGCCCGCGGCGTTGTAATCCACATTCGACACATAGATATTGGCCGGTGTCGGCGGGTTGGTTGATCCGCTGCCCACCACAACCGGATTCTTCTCTTCGGTGCCATTGCCGTTGTTGTAAAGGGTCGTCACTTCATTCGCGTTCAAAGCGAATTTGTAGTAACGAAAATCATCGATCTTCCCCTCGAAGTAATGATCGATCCAGCCTTCCCCCGAGATCCGGCACCCCAAACTCGCCCGCCCATACGCCGTGGTCATATCATCAAACCACGCCCCGGGCATGCTCGCCGTTCCCGTCAACGTCCGCTGCACTCCATCGACGTAAATCTTCAACTGGGTGCCATCCTGCGTCACCACCACGTGATGCCAATTCCCATCCCCCAATAACCCATTCTGGAATTCCGCATAATAGGTCATCAGATCCACGTTCCCCTGCGACACCCCCACCCCCACATAATACGGCCCCGCCACCACTCCCGCCCGATGACTCGCCATATTCCCCACCTCAAACACAAAGTGATGACTCGGCGTGTCCTTCACCCAAAAACTCATCGACCCCACCCCGTCATTCTCGATATCATATCCCGCATCGGTCATATCCACGCAATACCCGTGCACCGTCCCGTCAAACTGAAACGCCTGATTGATCCGTCCCAATACCGACAAATTCGCCGATGTCCCATACAACACCGTCCCGTTATTCAATCCCGTCCCATCGTCGCTCACCAAGGTGCTGCTCACATTATTATTCAACTTCACCTGCGTGAACGGACTCGCCATCGGTTGAGGATCCGCCGGTTCGCTCATCGGGCCGTCCGCAATGCTTTCGATCTGTCCGGCGAGGTTATAGGAGTAGTACACTTGACTGTTGTCCGGGTATTTAAGCGACGTCAAGCGATTCAGCGCGTCGTAATTGCGATCCACACTATAACTCGTTGATCCGATCGTCTTCACCGACCGCACTTCCCGCCCTAACGGATCGTAATTAAACGTCGTGTTCCCGTTGGGGTAACCCGCCTGCGTCAGACGGCCTTTCGAATAAGTGACACTCGGCGCGTCGTAGGTGTAGTTCACATTCAACGTCAATGCCGAATCTTTTTTGTTCGTCAATCGATTCAGCGCGTCATACGTAAAATCGATCCGCTGGGTTTTCGCGTCGATCTGATACCCAAGATTGCCATTTGGATCGTAGCTGTACTGCCAGGCCCCCATGTCCGGATCGGTCATGCCCGTCTTGCGGCCAAGGTTGTCGTAGTTGACGGTTGTGATATTCCCTTTGGCGTCGGTCGTGGTTTTTAAATTCCCTTCGGAATCGTAGGCATAAAGCGTCGTCGCATAAAGCGTGTACGCGGAGGCCGGATACGCCGCGTGTCGCCCGTCGGCGCCGGTGTACTCTTCCTTCTTGCACAGCCGCCCATACGCGTCAAAATACGAAACCTGCTTGTGCCCGTTTTCATCAAACGTCGTGGCCGTCCAGTCTTCGTAGCTAACCGACGAATAGGCATTGTCCGCGTTCGTTGTCTTGATCACCCGTCCCATCGCGTCGTAATCGATCTTCACATACGGACGGGTCGGGTCAATCACCTCGATGGTGTCCAATGGATTGGTCGAATAAAACGGAAGGTATTTTCGAATCGGCAGGCCCCGCACATCATACTCGGTCTGCCCGCTCACAACCAGCTGCCCGGCGGTTTCGGATTTGGTTTTGGACTGCATCAACCGCCCCAGCCCATCGTAAAATTCATCGCTGTCGATGGTGCCGTAACTGCCGGTCTTTTTGCGCGACTGGGTCGTCACCTTTACATACTGACCCGTATAGGTGTAACTGATACTCGAGGTCGGATAAGTCGTTGAATCGGTCGGCCCCACACTGAACTTCGCCCGGCCGAAGAGATCATAAGATGTCTTGCCCACCTGACTGTTGGGATCCGTCGTTGACTTTAACTGACCCCATGTTCCGCTATAGCCGTCCCCGCTGTCCAAAAGAACATTGTTCACCCCGTAATATTCGTTCACCACCGCCTGAGTCAGCGCGTTTTGTGTTGTCAATGGAAAAAGGTTGTAGAAGGGATCGTAGCTGATCGTGGTCGTGTTGTTCTTCGGGTCTTTCGTTGAGATCAGATTCCCGTAGCTGTTATAGGCATACGTTGTGATGGGATGCACGGCACCGACGGCACTCCCGCCCCAATCTTTTTTCTGCGTCAACAAACCCTTCGTGGGCAGATCCGTTGTATTGACATGTCCGTCGTAATAAAACCAGGTCTGGCGCACCTGGATGCCCGCGTTATCTTTCACAATCGTGTATTGCGGAAATCCAACCAGATAATTGCTCCCACTCGTATTATTAATGTAGGTATGTTCGACGGTTCGTTTATCACTGCCCACATCGGCCCCGGTTGTTAAATCCACTTCGCCATATTGAATGACCTTCGTCAGATTGCCTAACTGGGTCGTCTCGCCGTAAAAATATTCCTCGGCCGTGCGTTTGCCGCTGGCGTTGCCGTCGTACACATAGTTATCGACCCGTTTCAAAAAAACAAAATTTACCCCCGTATTGACCGCCTGCAAATTCCAGGTGTTCACCGTCTTACTGAACAAATTCCCCGCCGCGTTGAAACTCGACTGCTGGCTCACCCGGCCTTTATAAATGTCATCCTGCAGATAATTGGTCTCGGTGTAATTCCCCTGCGGATCGGTCATCTTGGCGTAACCGTACCCGTGAAACTCCCGGTCGGTGTAACTCCACGCGCAGAATTTATAAAAATAGTTCGTCGTGTAACTCGCCCCCTGTGCCGTCTTGCGCGTGACCTTCTGGATCGTATTAAACAAAACCGTGTTATAAACAATCTGATACTGTGCTCCCGGCAGGCACGCCACCCTCAAGAAATCATAGACCAACTCCGTAGTCCCGCCGATCGGATTGTCGATCTTCACCAGCACATTGTCTTTCCCGGAACGCGTATCGCTATTGTTCAACCACGCCTGATACGGCGTACTCACCGCCGACCCGCGCAGCATGTCCAGTTTATTGTCTCCGTTGAGATCCACCATCTGAAAATTTCCCTGCCCCAGATCAAATCCCAACCGGTCAAAGGTACTGGTCAACGTCACCTCCGGATAAAATCCGCCCATCCCGTCGTTTAACCACAACCACCACCCGTCCCCGTTCGCTCCATAAAAAACATCCGGCAACCCATCGCCGTTCATATCGACCATCCGGGTGTTCACCAGATTCAACCCCCGGCTCGGCGGCATCCCGGAGGTGATCCCGGCGTTAAAATCCACTCGGCCGTTATTGAAATACGTGGAGAACCGGTAACTGACTCCGGTTGTGCTTTCCACCAGATCCGACAACCCATCCCCGTTCATGTCCGCCACCCGCACCATAAACTGGCTGAAGGGCGTCGTAGGCGAATTGGTCACCGATTTCGGCGCGTTGAATCCATTCACCCCGTTATTAATCCAGATTTGATACGGCGTCGCCGCTCCATAGATGACATCGAGCAATCCATCGCCGTTAAAATCTCCGAACTGAATATCGTTATTGTTCGTCCCGCGCACCGGAGAGTTCGTTGCCGTGATGGGCGCATTAAAATTATTGCTGCCATTGTTAAAATAAATTTTATAAACACCGCTCGTTCCACTGAATGTTTCCAGCAGATCGCTCTTGCCGTCTTCATTCATATCCACCACCTGAATCAGATTTTGATTACCCAGGGCGATCGCCGGATTATTCGTCACACTGACCGGCGCGTTGAAACCGTTCACCCCGTTGTTGATCCAGATCTTATACGGGGTCGTGGCCCCATAAATCACATCCACCAACCCGTCCGCGTTGAAATCCGCGAACTTGATGTCCGGGTCATTCGCTCCTCTGACGGGCGAATTCGTCGCGGTAATCGGCGCGCTGAAATTGTTGCTGCCGTTATTAAGATAAATTTTGTAAACACCGCTGGTGCCGCTGAACGTCTCGATGAGATCCGCCAAACCGTCTTTGTTCATGTCCACCATCCGCACCAACCCGTCGGCCAGATTCAACACCGGATAATTGCTCATCACCGCGTCACTGCTAAAACCCGTCGTGCTGCTGCTGTAGGTAAACGTCATCGCCGGCAGACTCGAAATACCATCGCTGCCGATCTGTTTGACACTCGTCAACAGCGAACGCTGCGTCTGGCTGTCCTGGGTATAGATAAACTGATACTTCCTGACCAGCGTCCCATTCACCGTCATCGTCGCTCCCGTAAACCGCCCCCGGATCGTCTGCAGGAACCCGGCCGCGTAATTCGATTGCTGATCGCTTTTGATTTCATAATCAAACTTCACCCGCGCGTACGTCGGCTGGCTGTTGGGCACATTCCCCGTGTAATCAATATAATCTATCCCTAAACGGTTATAATCCCGGAAATACGTCAACGTCATGTAATTGCCGTTGATGTCCTCCACCCGGTCCAGACACCATTTGAATTTTTTGCTCGAATCCGCCGGATCATACTCCTGCGAAAAAAGATTCTGCCCAAAATAATATTTTGTCCCCTTCTTGTCTGTGACGATCCAGTAACTCCCGGCCACAAACTCGATTTTCATAAACGCCCCTTCGATCTTCGGGCGAAACAACGTTCCATTCCCGCTGATATCCACCAGCTCGCCCTGTGATCCGGATTGATCCATAATAAATGTATCCGCATTGGTGTATTTCGGTACACCTCTTTTCGTCGAGCGCTGGATACTTCCCATCTCCATCATCCACCCCATCCCCAACGGCCCGTCGGGACTGCTCGAATTATAGAGGAGCGTTAAATTCGGCTGAATCCCCCCGCGGCCCGGCGGCACCTCAAGACCCACACTCGTGACCGCGGTTCCGCTCACCGGATCGACATCCAGTTTTTCGCTCATCCCGTAGGACGGCGCGGAAGCGGCGAAGGCGTTCGTTGTCCAACAGCCCAACATAAAAAAAACGAACAGCGCCAGGCGCGTCCTTCGTGGATCGTGGTTCGTCGTTCGTTGATCGGCGTTCGTGATTCGTGATGCGTTGATCGTCGTTCGCGGTTCGTTATTCGTGACGCGGGGTTCGTCGTTTGTCGTTCGTGGTTGATGAAATTTAGTAAAGTAAAGTGTCATCCTGAGTCTATTCACGGTGGAACTCCTTTCAAAGGTGAATGCGTTGACGGGTTTCCGGGTTGCGCGTTGGCGGGTTGGACAATGAACACCTCGACAACGCGTTGAACTCCTTCAACGCGACAACGATCTGAGCAGGATGAACTTCGTAAGGGTAGGCTCGTGGTAGTTTTATATTTGTTAGACGTAAGATGGGGATGTTAGACGTCTTACGCCTGATATCCGACTTCCCCGCCATGACGATGCGAGGTGCTGTCCTTGCAACGACGATGCGTGCTGATTATTTTAAATACTCCAACTTTATCCCAGTATTGAGTTGTTGCTGTTGTTGCACAACTTCTTGCTTAAAGATTTGGTTTTTGATACAAACTGAACATGGTTTCATCCCCTTTTCCAAGGCTTCTTCTTTCCCGATTCTTTTTATCTCAAAATTTTTGATCATAGCGCAGTCTCTCAGATGAAACATCGTTCCCCGTCTCGTTATATAAAATTCGTTTTCTTGATCACTCATGCCATTTTGTTCAACGACTTGCGAAAATGTTAACGTATGGCATAAGATGAATTGGGCTAAAAAGCCAACCATGATCATCAAAATTCTCATTCATATCCTCCTCAATTTCTTGAATATCCATTGTAGATTAATAAAATCGGATTATTGACCTTTTCCTTCCCAATGTTAAATCTCCAACTTTCGTCAGCGATGGAGGTTGAAGATTTAATATTCTTATTAGTAGAGAGAAGGTCAATAATCAAACCAGCATCATTATTCTGATCCCAAAAATCCTAATAAATGAGGAACGTCCTGTTCACCTAAGGACGTTTCAGAACTGTTTCTTGAGCACTTGGAGGGGGAGAAACAGCCCCGCTAATCCCCTGTCTCTCTTCTTGAGACAATGGATTAGACATCTCCAGAACATTCCTCATTGAAAACTGATCGATGATGCCCAAGGGATCACCTAACATCCGGGAATAATAACTACTCCAGGAGTAATTCGCCGGGGAATCAGTGATGCGTAAAATAACCGGAAAAAATTCAATGCATTTCAAACATTCCCAAATTTCCGAATCTTTCTCTAGTAAAACACTCTTGAAACGTCCGCGCCAGAGTCGTCCGTTTCTCTTATAATGTGAGTTAAAATACATCGCATACGACTGATTGACGCCCTGCATAAACGAAGAAAGTTGAGATCCTCTCGGACATCTCAAGACCAGATACAAATGATCCGGCATCAAACAGAACCCATATATTTTGATTTGAAATCGCCGTTTATATTTGAGCATCAGATTGAGGTAGGTTTGATAGTCTTTCTCCTCAGCAAAAACATGCTGATCCTGATAACCACAGGCAATAACATGATAAAAAGAATGATCTTTAAGTAATCTAGCTGTGCGGGGCGACATCAATACCTCTCGACATTAATAAGTTTTAGCCAATTCTTGTTCTATGACGAACCTTCTTTGATTGTAGACTTTATAAGGGACGTTCTTTTCGGCTTCCCATTTTCCTTTATTTGTCTCCGGCGTTTTTCCTTTTATCCCCGTGAACGCCTCACTGGAGTTCGTGCTCCATAGAGACAATAAGAACGTCCCTTATATCTTTATGTACATCACAGGCGACCATCTCAATTTAATTCAACATGAGTACGATAAACATCATGACACTTTTTCCATTGTTTTTAAAAATCGCTGATTCTTAGCTGAATATTTAGGATTAAGATTCGCTATGAAAAGCGGCCAATACTTTTTCATTAATGATCGAGCGGACTTCCGGGGACAAACAGCGGATGCTGTCATACCAGCGCTTATCTTTCCCCTGTTCCTGGGGCATGGCGACAAAAAATCCTTTTTGTCCGTGAACAATTCGCAAACCTTTAATCAATATAGATCCATTGATGCTCATATCGACAAAGGCTCTGACCGGGCCTGTATCCGGGAGCTTATAAATCCGTTCGACTTTTAATTGAAGCTGTTCTCGCGACATCACTAACTCCTGTTGCAATGAAAACCTTACTAAAGCTGCAGAATTGGTTAACTTTTTTAAATTAAATCCAACAACCCTTTTAACTTGCCGCCGAATGTTCCATTAATAATTCTCGAGGTGCGGCCGGGGCTAAAAGACTGTGTTGGTCCTGTTTCTTTTTATCCTGAAGTTGCGATGATTCTTCTTTAAAACATTTCAGACAAGGGACAAGACCTTTTCCAACAGCGTCTTTCTTGCTGATTTTTTCCGCCCCTTTGTTTTTGATCAGTCGGCAATCTTCTTTGTGATATTTCTTTCCGTTCTTTGTGACATAAACATCCTCGGCAGCCGAACTGCTTTGAATGGTGACCAAAGTCATGGTGGAAAGTAAAACCATGCCTATCCCCATGCTTAAAACTCTTTTCATAATCAGATCCTCTCTTCATTGACCAAAAACGAATGGTCTGTTGTTTTTGTCTGCAGCGTTTAGTAAGAACTTAATTATTCTTTATCATATTGCGGCTGAACTCTTCGCCAGTCAGAGAATCAACCAGGGCGGTCAATTCTGCGACTCTCATTTCTTTAGCGATTTTAGTGGCCGGATCGAGATTCAAAGTCCGCAACTCAATTTGTATCCGTCTTCTTTCAAAATATAATCTGGTCACTTGATCCAAAATATCGTCCCGAAGTTCCACCATCAGCTTGGAACGGGAATCAATCGATGTTTGATCATCATTCCAGATCAAATCGCCCAGATTCCATGAAACAGAAACATCCCAATCCATAAAATCTTTTCCCTTAGTTAAGGCATCGGGATTGGCTCCCGTATCCCAATGAAACAATTCTGTGGCGGAACGATCCAATCCTACAGATAACGTTGGCAAAATAGCCTTTTTCTGCGCCGCGCTTTTCCAGTGTCTAATTTTTTCTGGATCGACATCGGCATAACGAACGGCCATCTGCTGAACCTGATTAACCGACGGTTCATGTTGAAAATCTTTCTCCAACTCTTGATAACTTTTCGATCTATTTTGAATGTCATCTCTCCATTGTAAATTTTGCTCCGTGCAAAGATCATGAGGAAACACGTTCGCTATATTCATAACGAAAAGCCCTTGATCCGTGGCTGCATAAATCTTTTGTTCGTCTCCTTCGATAAAGTGGACGGACCTCGTTTCCATCCCTTGATAGACGGCATTCCAGATCTCGTTTTGATAATAAAAAACGCCTTGCCGCGTCCCTGCCCAAAGATCTCCCTGAGAAGAAACAAACAACGATGTCATTTCTTTAACCGGCAATCCGATGGTATTGACGCGTTCCCAATTGAGACCTTGATGAGAGCTGGAAAATATTCCTTCGGTGGTTGCCAAATAAAGGATCGTGGCATCCCGATTGGTTTTTATTTGTTTGATCGCAATGAATACTTCAGGATTGAATTCGTCAGGAAGAACTTCAGAAGCGGCATTCTCGCTTTCTTTATTGGGGAGAGAAAAAATTTCGCGCAAGTCACCGGATATTTTATCTTTTCGATAAACCTCCCGATCGGCGGCAACATAGAGATATTGTTGATCCGCAGCGAGCGCTGAGATCGTCCTTCGTTGGAAAACAGTATCCGATTCCCGCCAATAAGGCTCTGGCAATGCTTTATGAAACAACCCGTGATTCGTCCCCAGGTAAATTTCGTTGCCGTTCTTGATCACGGAAAGACATTTTCTTTCCTGAGGATCAGAAGGATCAAAGATCCTCTCCCAGTTGCGTCCCTCATCATCACTTAAAAATAAACCCGCATCGGTTGCGGCCAATATCTGCGCCACGGAAGATGCGGGAAGATTAGGTTGATTCGATTCGGTAGTCATATCATAGAGAACGTTAACCTTGCTTCCTAAATTAAATAGACTACTGTTGGATTGCGGCTCTTCTGTATTAAGATATATTCCTTGAGCACCGCCGATGAACACCCTTGATTGATTCCCGGGCAAAATCATCAAGGTATTGATGTCTGATGCTCCAATATCCAATGGCAATCTTTGCCAAGTGATGGATGAATTAGTAAAGCTCGTTCCGGAGATAACTAAAAATATTAAAATCAGGATTGAAAATAAATCATTGATTTTCATTACAGACAGCTTCCTTATAGATCTTCTCGATGTTGATTAAGCTCGTTGCTTGGGAAACCGCATATTTGATTTGGGGATTGTTTTTATCGATGGCCTCAAGGTACTTGGCGATGTATTCCAACATGGCCTCTAAACCTAAAGTTTTCTGCATCTTGAGCAATATTTTTAAAACGGTATAAATCGCAATGGCGTCATGGTTCGATAGATTCTGCGCAGGGTTCTGGCCTTTTTTCGTTTCATTTTGATTCTCTAACGGGGTATGGTCTGACATTGTTGTATTCTCCTTTTCTGATGCTAAAGGATAACACATGTTTGTCGAATTGTCAAATATAATTTGATATTTTATCAAATATTAAATATATTCACAAGTTGTTGTAATGTAGCATATAGCAAATACAATAAAGCCAGAGACTAAAATTATTTTATGAAAATATTTGACAAATAGTCAAAAAATGCTAAACTTAATTTGAAAAAAAATAAATGACCAATTCAATGAAACCCAAAAAACCTTTATCCCCATGTTAATCGGACAGACCCTCAAAAAACTCAGAGAACAACGCAAGATGTCCCTTTCCATCCTTTCCAAGGAAAGCGGCGTTCAGGTGGCCACCCTCAGCCGGATTGAAAACCTGAAAATGACCGGGACCCTCGATTCACACATGAAAATCGCCAAAGCGCTTGGAATCAATCTTTCCGAACTCTACACAGATATTATTAGAGAAGATAGCAAAATCGACCTCCAAACGACTCAATCAGCCCCTGACATCTTCATCCATAGCGATAAAGCCTCCTACGAAGTCCTGACCAATAAGGCGTTATCCAAGAAAATGATGCCGATTTTGCTGAAGATCGAACCGGGGGGGCACACCAATCTGGAACAGAATCCCGCGGGGACAGAAAAATTTCTCTTTGTGCTGGAAGGCAAGCTGGAAATCAAGATTGAGCAGGAAACCTATTCGTTATTAAAAAATAATACTCTTTATTTTGATGCCTCATTAAAACATCAATTTCTAAATACAGGAAAATCTGTTGCGCGCGTTCTATGCGTTACAACACCGGTCAGCTTATAATGATTGCTTAACTTAAAGGAGAACCTCAAGATGTCCAAAAAGATATTGATCTGTGATGATGAAGAAGGAATCCGAGAATCGCTCAAACTCATTTTGGGCGATTATTACAATTTGATTATCACCACCGACGGCATGCAATGCCTCGACTGCCTTAAAAACGCGGAGGATATTGGTTTGATTTTACTGGACATCAAAATGCCCAAAATAAACGGCCTGGACATCCTGAAACAAATCAAGAAACTTTGCCCCTCCCTCCCCGTTATCATCGTGACCGGCTATAAATCGGTTGAAACCGCAACAGAAGCGGTCAAGCTGGGCGCTTCAGGGTATATTGTCAAACCTTTTAAATCAGAGGAGATCCTGGCAACAACGCAGTCCATCATAAAATAACCTGTTGAGGACGATCTAAATCACTATGATTCAACTTAATCCGTTTGCGATTTCTGGGCTTCTGATTATTATCACGTACCTGCCGTTATTTCTCTTGATCTTATTCAAAGGAAAAACAAGAGCAGCACGATTATTTGCGTTACATATTTTTGCCATTTTTTGGTGGGGGGTTGGGTCGTTTTGGATTGGGATTAATAAAAACGAACTTATAGCTCTATCCCTCATGAAATTTGCTTATATAGGAGTAATATTTATTCCTGTATTCTTTTACGATTTTGTATTAGAAATAATAAACAATAATTCAAAATTAATCAGAAGTATTTTTTATGCACAAGCTATTTATTTTCTTTTTGCTACATTAACGAATAAAATCTTCCTTTATCCAAAATGGATATTTCATTCTTTCTATTACACCAGCCCCAGTATCATCTTTTTCTTTTCATTTATTATTTGGTTAATAATTGTCTCTCTTGCGCATATACAGCTTATTCAATTCTATAGAAATATTTATCCCAAAAAAAGGGAACAAATTCTACTCCTCTGTATTGGGACAATAATAGGTTTTGTAGGGGGAACACTAAATTTCTTTCCACAGTTTACAGAAATAATATATCCATACGGAAATTTCTTAATACCTTTTCATTCAGTTATTCTTATGTTCACCATCCTCAAATACCAACTCCTCGACATCTCCGTTGTCATCAAAAAAAGCATCGCCTACTCTATTCTCATCGCGATTGTCTCGATTAGTTATCTTCTGATTGTCGTTTTAGCGGAGCGGTTCTTTCAAGGGATCATCGGATATAGTTCCATTTTGGTGACCACGTTTACAGCCTTTTTATTAGGCGTGATCTTTTTCCCTTTGCGGAACAAAATTCAATACTTCATCGACCGCCTCTTTTTCCAAGGGTCAACGATTGAGATCGCGCAACAAAACGAACTCCTCCGGCAAGAGTTGATCCGTTCGGAGAAGCTCAAATCCATCGCCACGCTGGCCAGCGGCATTGCCCACGAAATCAAAAACCCGCTGACCGCCCTCAAAACCTTTGCCGAGTATCTGCCTCGTAAAAAGGACGACGATGCGTTCATCAACAAATTTTCCAGGATCGTCAAATCTGAGGTCGACCGCATCGACCATCTGGTCCATCAACTGCTCGATTTCGCGAAACCCGCGCCTTTACAACCGCGCCCGGTTAATATCCATGAACTGTTCGACGATATCCTGGATTTCCTGAACAATGAATTTGTCAAACGTAAAATCAATATCCAGAAAAACTATGATTCCAACACAGCTTTATCCATCCATGCCGATCCCGTCCAACTCAAACAGGCTTTCTTGAATATCTTTTTAAACGCGATCGACGCGCTCGCGGCCGATGGGAAGATTACAATCACAACAACTCTTAAAGAGATTTGGGTCGAAATTATGATTCAAGACACCGGATGCGGGATCAGTAAAGAGGATTTAACCCACATCTTCGACCCCTTCTTCACCAAAAAAGACCACGGCACTGGTCTGGGCCTTTCGGTGACCCACGGGATCATCAAACAGCATCAAGGGCAAATTCATGTTGAAAGTGTTGTGGGGAAGGGAACAAAATTTACGATTAAATTACCGCCCTAAGGCTTGAATGGATCGCTAAATTTTTCTTTAATTTCTTTTGATCAAGATACATACTTCCCATAAAAGCCCCGCTCAAAAATAGATGTGACCCCTTTACCCCTTTAAAGCGCACGGCTAATCACTTACGAGATCCGACTGGATAGACATCCATGGTGAGGAATGAATCCAGATATTCTTTATACCTTTTTTGGTCAAAGAGCCGGTAAAGGATGGTGGAATAAATTTTTTTGAAATGCCACTTTTTCGTAGCCGCATATTCAATAACATAAACATCACGGTCCGGGATATAATGACTTTTATTGGCAAAAACCGGATCCTGAATTTCTTCTTGCATCGTCTCAAAAGTTCCTGAACGAATAGCCATTCTTTTCTCATCATCGTTAAAGGCATAATTAAGAACGCCGCTCAATTCATAATCAAGAGAGCGATTGCGATATTTTTCACTAATAGCATCCAGCTCAGGGTTCATATCGGCCATGATAAAGGTGGTATGGTGAACGACATCCGGATTATTTTTCATTTTTTCTACAAGAGCCAGTCTCTTAAACCAATCCCGCTGAAAATAGGCACAATTCATGATATCCGATAATATAAAACCGGCTAAAATAACGGACAACAAAAGCGATAAAACATTTTTATGAAAATGACATTCTCTGACAAACCATTTGAAAAAAAAATAAAGGATGATCGCACCAGCCAAGGAAATATGGATTTGATAACGGCACGTCCACCCATTCCCGAAATCAAAATGCATATCCCTGACGGCCATATAAGCAAAAACACTACAGACATAGGCAAAAAGCCCAAAAATAAAGAGTTTGAATAAGGGTTGACGTGATTCTTCATCATCCGATCGATTCTTCATAGATAAATAAAGTAAAACCACTAGAACCGTAAAAACACAATAAAAGTAATAAGGCTCAACCATCCCCTCATCCGCATGAAATATATGGATGAAGGACAAAAACAGGCTTGAGTAACTCGAATCGATCACATTCAACGGACTTTTATAAAGTAATGGTAGGCAGATCGCGTTATATCCTGAAGAGCTTCCGTAAGGTTTAAAAAAGGATTGTTTCAAAATCCAATAAAATACAGGAAGCATGGCAAAGGCCCAATATCTTTTTAACTTTTTCCAGAGGACCGGGAAGCCCGGGAAAGGTTTTTCATGATAAAAGATAAGTGAAAAAGGAACAAGATAAAAGACGAGGAAAGATTCCGTCTGGAAGGAAAGAAAGAAACAAATTAAAGAGGCTATACGATGAAGCGGTTTTTTCTGCAAAATATAGAGATTTAAGAAAAAAGCTCCCACATAAAAACTAAGATGGAAAAGCATATGCGAGGTTAATGTCATTGTGATCATGGCGCGGTTAAGGGGAAAAAGGAGAAGAAAAAGGACCAAGTAAAGCTGATCTGTCGGAGTAATTTCCTTAATGGTTTTCAAAATTTTATAAAGTAAAATACCCGAAACGAGAAAGGCAAAGAAAGTTATAAAACGGCTCAACAGCGGATGATGATTTAAAAGAACGAAGATGATTCCTCTTAAAGGACATCCTGCTTCCAGCAATTGCTGGAAAACCAAACGGTCATCTACCAAAAAAAATGTCCAATCATCCCAAAAGACTCCATCATTAAACAACATCAGGCCGCGCCCCAGAAAGAAGAGCGCGATAATAATTAATAGATCATGTGGTCGGGACAGCAGTTTATTCATAGTGAATTAATTTTTTTTATAAAGCAGCATAACAAATAAATAATTCGACCACAAGCAAATATTAGCGAATGTTCTCAACAAATGCGGGAGCTCCGGGAAGTATTTTGGGCTCTCCAGCCCGCTGAATTTACTTGTAGCGGGCAACCTATAAAATGAAAGCTGTTGAGGTCCCCGTACTAGCCGGGGCGGTTAGAGAGTCCCAAACGCTTTCCAAAACCTCCCTCCGAAAGAAACGCCAACACGACGTTGATAACTATTAAAATTTGCAATTGACTTTACCTTTCCTCATGATTAAACTATTCTCTATACATTTTTGAAATCATTTCAAGCCGGTTTCCGTTTTTTAAAAATCATCATGGACAACAATATGAATATCCCCAAAACGCTCTCTGTTGTATTCTCATTCCGTAATGAAGAAGATGTATTAAGTTTACTGATTCAACGTACGAGATCATCATTAAAACTGTTGGTAAATACTGGGGTTCTTTCCGCCTACGAATTAATTTTTGTCAATGACCACTCAAGCGATAATTCTTTAAGTATTTTATTGAAACATGCTGAGGGGCATAACGATCTTCGCATTATCAATATGTCCAGAACATTTGGGGTTTCTCCTTGTGTCATGGCTGGATTTTCTTATGCTCGATCAGATATGATTGCTTATATGGATGCAGATCTCCAAGACCCCCCGGAACTCCTTCCCAAACTGATTAAAGTGATGCAAGAAAAAAAGGCCGATGTTGTCCACACTGTCCGGGATGCACGTAAAGGAGAATCCCCTTTAAAATTATGGATAACGAGCCTAGGGTATTGGATCCTCAATAAGATTTCCAATATCAACCTCCCCAAAGAAACCGGAGACTTTAAACTGCTGTCTCGTCGAGCAGTGAATCATGTCTTGCGCCTGCGGGAACACCGGCCATTTATGCGGGGGTTAATCTGTTGGATTGGTTTTAATCAGGAATTTATCACTTACACGCGAGATCCCCGTCAAGCTGGAAAGACAAAATTCTCTATATTCGGGAGAGATGTGATCAGCAATTTTTTGAATTCTGCTCTTATTTCTTTTTCTTCGGCGCCGCTGCGGATCGCCTATTTGTTTGGTCTTATAGCGATTTTAGTAGATTTTTTGTTAGTTTTACACGTCTGTTATGAAAAATTCTCCGGTAAGGCTATTCCCGGCTGGACAGCGATCATGATTGCCATCTTATTTTTAAATGGAATTCAGCTTTTTTGTATCGGAATTATGGGCCTGTATATTCATTCTACTTATGAGCAAACAAAACAGCGGCCGAGTTACATTATTGAATCGATTTTCGGTTTTTCGCAAAACCTTCCGGAAGATAACCTGCCCTCTACCAATGAACTATTAAACGGAAAGATTGTATGATTGATATCCTTCTCAAAGATATTCTCAAAGAACTTAATATCAATCGAATTGTTGAGACCGGAACAGACAAAGCAGAAACGATCGCGGAAACCAGCCGATGGTTCGCAGCCATGGATCCTGAATTTGGAACGATTGAGCGGCAATTAAAAACGGAAGCCCGTTCTTATCGCTCGTGGAGTGTCCCGATTATTTATCCCATCTTTTCTCAGGCCCGACCGAGTCGATATCAAATTCATTCGGTCGATATTGATCAGTATTCCTATGAATCTGCCAAAAAAATTTTTCATAGCAACCCTAATATCCATTTATATCATTCCAGCTCAGAAAAATTTCTTACTTCGTTATTGAATCGGGAAATTGATCGTAATCGTGTAGATCACAATTACTTATTCTTTCTAGATGCACACTGGGGAGAGTACTGGCCATTACGTGACGAATTGAAGATTATTTGCAAACTTAGAAAATATATCATCGTTATCGATGATTTCATGGTTCCGGGAAAATCTAATCCATCTTTCCCCAATGGATTTTTTGGATTTGACATTTACAAAGGACAAATTCTGAATTGGTCATATATTTGTGATTTATTTACCGCCGTTCAAGTAAAAATTTTTTATCCGTCTCAACCCAATCGGGATCATCGCGGATGGGTTCTCATAACGCATGGTTATTCAGAAAGCGAACTGGCATTTTTGAAAACGCTCGCATTATTTGAAATCAATCAATTTGATAAAAGTCACACCCTTGCGGTTAAACCGACCTGGCGTTCCTCTTGCAATGCAAGAAATATTTTGAAGCAACTGGTCCCCATCTCCTTGCTAAGATCCCTGTACAGGGGTTACGAAAAAATTATTTATCATTTCGGATGCTTTTTTATGCCGCATAAAATTTAACCTCAAAATTTAATTACGGTTGTTGTTTTTTAATGAAAGGATTAAACGACTATGCCGTTAAGGCTCCCTAAAAAAATACGTTTTTTACTCGAGATTAATACGTTATATTCTTATATTTTTCACCGGATCCTCGTAAAAATAAGAACCCGATTTAAGCTCCCTCCGATTTATCCGTATGAGGATATCTATTCATTTGACACCGAGACACAAAAAATTCTTGACCAAATGAAACAAGCGATTCCTGATCATGAACGAGGAGATAATCCAGCTTTTAACAAAAACTGGAAAAATGTTTTTGATCGTGAAGATATCGCTGAGCGCGTTAGCAGCCACATTAAACAGATTGCGGGAAATATCAATATCGAGGCTACGCCAGCGGCTTTAACGTCTTTGAAAGACATCGGGTACGTAAGACTTAGTCATAAAAATTTAAATCCTGACAATGTGGCTCAAATCTTGCACTATCTAAACCATCAAAAAGTCTATCCCTCGCACATCGCTCATTTTGCGATTCAAAAACCGATGGCCAAAGAAATCATCAAGAAGAATCATCCGTTCGGTTCTTATGATATGCAGACTATTTTAAAAGCCCCTTTTATGGCCCAGCTTTTGTCAGATAAAGATGTGATTGGAACGATTACCAATTATTTTGGATGTTTGCCAACAGTATCCAGCATTAATCTGTTTTGGTCATTTACCTCCAGTGATGGTAAGGCTCATGGCCCGCAACGCTTTCATCGAGACATCGATGATCACAAAACCTGCACGATGTTTATCAATTTGACGGATACCAGCGAAATTGAAGGCGCGCATTGCTATGTTGAAAAAACCCATACTTATAACAGATTAAAAGAGGTGTTCTCTGATTCACTCAATGATAATTTCCCGGAAGATTTGAATCCTTTTCAAAAGAGGCTTGCCCCGGAAGATTTTTTTCGACTACCTTTAAATGGTTATAGCTTTGATAAATTATATGATCATTTCTTCCGCAACCACATGGTGAATTTGCATGGACCGGCCGGGACTGTTTTGATAACGGATAATTATGGAATTCATAAAGGAATGCCGCCGCGTAACCATGACCGGTTAATCTTATGGGTGTCTTATGCGTTGAGTGTAACACATACTGTTTCCGCTTCGGTTAAATTACAAAAGCGGGCGGCTTATTCTGAGATTAAAGATCGCATCGAAAATAATAAAATAAACCGATATGTCTTAAGAAACGTGATTGATTTTAGCCATTAATGACTGAACTGCTCACAAAACCAACCTCAAAAACCAATCCCATCAAGAGCCCTTGGGGAGGGCAACGAAACCGTTATTGGGATTTGCAGTTTAAATTATTCTTGCGTGTTTTAAAAACTAAAAAAGTTACCATCCGAAAATTACTCAATGTTGCGTTGTGTGACTTGGCCTATTTATTAAAATGGAGCAAAGGGTCCCCTACCCCTTATATCTTAAGCCTAGAGTTATGGAATGAATGCAATGCCGGCTGCCTCTTCTGCCGGGACAAAAAAGGGAAGATCCACGATATTAACCCTCAAGGCACTGGTATTTCTAAAGGGAAAATGCCTGCGGAAATGGCGATGGAGATTATCAGCCAGCTCAAAGAGGACATTCTCGTTGCGGTTTTATATACCAATGGAGAACCGCTTCTGTACAAAGACTTAGCCAAGGTCATTCAGCATGCGACGGATAACCGCGTGGCAACGATCATTGCCAGCAATGGACTTCTATTTACCGAAGAAAATGCGCGGGCGATTTTGGAGGCAGGGATTGATCTTATTAAAATCCAGCTCAGCGGGTTCACCCAAGATATTTACGGGATTCAAATCCGTTATGGTGAAGTTGAATATCTCAAAGAAAATATTCGGATGCTCGCCAGATTAAATCAAGAAGGTCATTATCAAACGGTTATTATGATCGATTATATTCTTTATAACTATAATAAACACCAATTACATTTGGTCAAAGAGTTTTGTGCCCAACTCGGCGTCAAGATGAATATCCGTCGAGGAAATCCTTTCGGTGGGCTGGAAAATCTGGAACCATCTTTATTCTCTAAATCCATGCTTCCCTTAAAGGATTCTTGCGATTATTTGTGGAAGGTCATGCAGGTTAATTTTAACGGTGATATATTGCCTTGTTGCGAGGCGGTGGTTTGGAGTAATCCTAAAAAGTATGGTTCCTTTCACCTCGGGCAAACGGATGTTTATAAAGTTTGGCGAGGAGCGGATGCCCAATCCGTCCGAGAGTTGATGAAAACCAAGGGCCGTGCCGGGGCAGCTATCTGTGCTCAATGTACCCGTAAAGGGGTATGCTTTAAGTGGTAACTTTTTCCCTTTACCGTTTTTTGGTCAAGAGGAAACCTTTTTAAAAGTATCTACTGACTTGGGGCCACTTCCACATCTTCGACCCCTTCTTCACCAAAAAAGACCACGGCACCGGTCTGGGCCTTTCGGTCACCCACGGGATCATCAAGCAGCATCAAGGGCAAATTCATGTTGAAAGTATTTTGGGGAAGGGAACAAAATTTACGATTAAATGACCGCCCGAAGGCTTGAATGGATCGTTAAATTTTTAGGTTACTTTTTGACGGGCCTGAATTTTTGGGATCTTTTTCGATCCAGCGGAGACCAGCCACAAACTTCTTGAAATCATTTTCATAGATCTTGAAGTAATGCTGTTCCGGCGCTTCGTAGCGGACACGATAGACCCAGTTGCCTTTTAAGCAACCGTAATGGATGCCATGGATGGTCAATCCGATCTCGGTTTGATACGTATATTCAATCACGAACGATTGGATGCCGTCCAACTCAGCGGGACTGTTCTTCAACAAGCGAAATTGTCCCACCCCTTGCCCGGAACGGATATTATCCATCTCCACCTCGGCCAGATCCTGAGGAAGCATATCTTTATCAAATTTCTTTTTGGTGGATTCCAGATCTTTTTCAACGCCGCGGCGTTCGACGGTGATCGCGTTTAAGGCAACACCGTCATGCGTGATCAAAAATTCCCGCGTGTAGGTATTGCGCATCCATCCCAGAGGAATGTCAGTCTCAAATGCCCGGCGGGTGTCTTTAAAATGGACGCGCGGGGTTGCCAACCAAGGGGTCAATGAGGCGCACCCGGTTAAAAACATAAAACTCACATACAGAAAAAATTTAAATGGGATCGATTGTTTCATTTCTTCTCCTCGGTTGCTTCGGCAATAAATTGTTCAATATAGGCGCGGTCTTCGGCCTGGGGGTTGACGGCTAAATACTGCCGGAAGACTTCTTTCGCTTTGGAATGTTCTCCCTGTCTCTGCAGAACACGGGCCTTTCCCTGAATCGCGGAAAAATAATTCTCATCAATTTGTAACGCCTGTTCATAGGCCTTTAACGCTTCCGGGTAATCGTTTGTTTTATCCCGGAATTTTTCTTTTTTGGCATGGTCCTGCCTTTGACGGTAAAGTTCGCCCAGATTAAAATAAGCCTCGGCGCTTTGGGGATTTTTCTCGATAAAAGATTTGATCGAACGTTCCGCGGTCATGAACATCCCCAGCTGCAGGCACAATTTAAAATTATCCAGAATCAATCGCCGGGTTAATTGCTGATATGGATCCGTATTGATTTTATCTGCTGAATGTTCAGGACTAACGGTTTTTTTGATCAACTCATTATAACTTTCGATACGGTTAACCACGTCAGGATGACTGGAAAAAAAGTACACATGCTTGGTCTCTTCATCATCAATGAATTGTTTGAGATGCTCAAACATCTTAGGCGCTTCTTTGACATCGTAACCAGCCTTTTGGATCATGGCAAAGCCCTGACGATCGGCCTCCAATTCCAGTTCGCGGGAAAATCCGTACACCGACGAAATGACGGTCAACTGCCCGATGAGATCAGCAACACTGCGTGCATCATGGAACATATTTAAGAGTTGATCTTCACCGATCTCGCCTGAACTTAGTTTCTGATAAGCGACACCCGCTAATTCATCAACATTCCCTCCTGCTGCTGTTGCTGGATTAGGCAGGGTAGCATTTGAGAAAAACTTTCCAATTTCAATCCCCGTTCCCACCACCGCCGCTGCCATACTCGCATATCCAAAACCTCGACTGATTTCGTCAGCGGCGTTTCCTCCGATATGGGATGTAGCCCGCGAGGAATAAGACAGAACCCCGGATGCGATTAGCCATGGATTCTGAGTACTTATTCCAATGGCTATCGTCGCAAGGTTTAAAACCTGCCAGCCAAAATTTGCCCAATCGCCCGTAATTACTGCACGACCAAAAGGACTTATAAAGTCTCCAAATTTTTGGAAGAATTTCTTTATACTCTTCCAAAAACTATGCCCTGTTGGATCAATATTGTTAACGGGATTGTTGCCGCAATAGGCGTAGCGGTTGAGCGTCTGAGGATTACTGGGGTCCTGCACGATCGTGTCTGCTGTTATAAATCTGCCAATGAGCGGATCGTAATACCTCGCCCCATAATAATACAGTCCGCTCTCATCGTCTAACTTTTTTCCCGTAAAATAAAACCACGCCACTTCCTGGGTATTGCCGTATTTTTCGTGACGGCTGAACCCGCCGAAGGGTAAATACTCGCATAACTCTTTCTTGACACCCGTGGCGTCGGTGGTCACATTCACCCCGCCCAGATGATCGGCATGATTAAAGATCTTCGTTGTGCCAGTGATCGAGGCAATCAACTGATCGCCGAGGTAGATGTGTTTGGTGGCCGTGCCGTTGGTCTCCTCATACAAACTGCCCACATACTTCGTTGTGTTCGTCGTTGAACTGTAGACCGTCTTCTTGACCCGCCCACCGTCGCCGTCGTATTCGTAGTTGGCGATCGTGGAGTTGTTTTTCTTCACACAGGTCAAACGGTTCTCGAGATCGTAGACATAGTCCCAGACTTCGCTGCCTTTGGTTTTCTTCGTCATGTTACCGTTGGCGTCGTATTGAATGATCGTACCATCCGACAACGCGGTCACCGCGTGGGGCTTTGCGCCACTCACACCGTAGGTGTACGTCAAGCCGTCTTTCGTCAACAGATTGCCGATCGGATCATACGAAAACGTCTTCGTTCCATACGCGCCGATCGACTGCGTCAAGCGATTCAGGGCGTCGTACTGAAATGTTTGATTCCCTGTATTCACCGTATCGGTGATTGTTAAAATATTTCCAACACCATCGTAAGTGTAGGCAAAATTCTGCAATTGCTGACTGCTCGCGTTGGTGGTCACCATCGTGGTTAAACGAAGCGTTTTCGAATCGTAGGTATAATTCGTCGTGCTCCCGCTGCCATCAACGATCTTCGTGATCTGGCCCGCGGCGTTGTAATCCACATTCGACACATAGATATTGGCCGGTGTCGGCGGGTTGGTTGATCCGCTGCCCACCACAACCGGATTCTTCTCTTCGGTGCCATTGCCGTTGTTGTAAAGGGTCGTCACTTCATTCGCGTTCAAAGCGAATTTGTAGTAACGAAAATCATCGATCTTCCCCTCGAAGTAATGATCGATCCAGCCTTCCCCCGAGATCCGGCACCCCAAACTCGCCCGCCCATACGCCGTGGTCATATCATCAATGAGGTCTGGGTTTACGGAGATCAAGACTACAACCGACGTAAACACATGACCGAATTGACCCCGCCGCATATCTCTCCTTCTATGAAGAGTCTGAGAGATGGCGGGGTGGTACCGTCTCCACTTCCACCAATTGCACATTGTCAAAGATCAAATGAGCATTCCCGCCACTGATCGTTAAAAAGTAAAAGCCCCGATCAAAGTAAACCCGGGGCTTTATAGCCGAACGATAGTGAGGATATTTCATCTTGACCCGCTGTTGGGGCAAGATGAAAACTTTTTAAAGGTATGCTGTTTTGCAAAAAGGAAAAAGGATCGTTGGTTCGCTCGTTGCCTTTTTACTTTTGGCAAAACAGCATGCTATGGAAGAAATTTTAACCTACACGGTTCGAATTTACACTTCGTTGTACGCTTCCATTCAGAAAATAGGTGTGACCCCTTTTACTCTTTCTAACTCTTTGTTCTCTACATCCAATATATACTTTTTACCTTTATTTCGATCTGAAGATTCATTAAACAAAATGTATCTACCTTCAGGCGACCAACTCGAGAATTGCACCTCCCAGTAGCCTCCTCTCAACTTAATATCAAGAGGAATAAATTTATCTATTTCTTTCTTTGTTAAAATTAGTTCTTGATTCTGGCCATTCTGATCGACCAAATAATAATCATCAACATCTTTAAATAAAATTTTCTGACCGTCTGGCGATATAGAAACTAAGTCACCTTTTTTATTAATCTTGGTTGTATTTTTTGTATTGACATTATAAACAACAAACCCATCTCCGGTATCGTAAGCTAATAAATCTCCCGCACATTTAGAATTCGCCATTCCTACGGTACTGATGCCTAAATCTCTTAATATTTTGAGTTTTTTCGTATTAAAATTAAAAACGGATAAATAAGACGACTTATCTTTCGTTTCTTCATGAATGAGCATACCGTCTTGATCTACATGCATGTTCCCATTCAACAGCAGGCGATCGTTTCCCATGAATCCATTTACACCAATCAAATCTGACTGAGAATAACCGATTTTCTTGATAGCAAGACTATTCGTATCAATAATGTATAGATTATCATTTATCGGAGGCTTTCCAAAATTGCCTACAGTAAAAGCAATTTTTGTACTATTAGGAGATAAGGCTTTTCGACCTATCGTCAAATCACTTTCTCTTCTGTCCTTTATTTCATAGATTTTCTTTTCAGCAATAAAATCAGGAAATCTGATCAAAAGTAACTCAAACCCGTCGCTCCATAATTCTTTCCAATCTCTCAATTTTATATCTTTCTTAAAATCAGACATATTTTCTCCTTTTCTTTCTGTCGCATAGCAGGATGTTGCAAGTAGCACCAACATCATAAAAACGGGCAAAATTGGTTTCATTGGAAATCATCTCCCCTCATAATATTGACCGGCAAATGACGGCCTATTAGTAGTCAATCCTGTAATCGTCCCTCCTGAACCATAAATCCACGAATTAACAGCATAATTACTATTATACGAACCGCCAACATAGTTTTGACTTGACCATACAGCTTGATAGCCAGACACCATATTATTAAACGCTGATTCGTTAATGTCTGTCCAGTTTGAATATTGAACTTGCTTTAACCCAATCGCTTCCATTGTATTTTTGGGAGTATCGCCTAAGGCATAAGCCCTTGCTACAGATTCAGGGTCATTCTGATTGTATTGAAAAACTGTTATTTTACCATCGTTGCCAGGGCCCATTTCCTTTATATTCCCTGCCTTATCCTCAGCAAACATATGATCAAATGGAGACCCCTTGCCTCCTGCCCGGCGAGAACCGACTCGCTCTTTACTGTCAGATTTAACATTGAGCGATTTTTCAGCCTGTTTTCTTTGCTCTATCTGAGTTGCCAATTTCTGTCTAAAAGATCCCGGCTGTCCCGTCGCAAGATATGCTGCTCCTGCTACGGTTCCTGTAATAGCGCCTGATAGTCCTCCAGCGAAACTATCCCAACTATCCGTTGCACCAGCGACT
>JAHFFY010000036.1 GCA_023247705.1 Candidatus Omnitrophota bacterium
TAGGACTTTCGCGTTTGAGCTAAAAAGTCAGGTTTAGGGTTTAAACATGGGTTTGGCCATGAGATAATCGGGAAATTAAACCGAACAACTCAAGGAGTCAGCCATGCAAAATCAAAAATGTTCAATCGACTTATATGTCGATTTTCTAATAGCGAGTCAAAAACAATATTCCGGTGTTGAACTTAGCCGAGTATCCCCAAGACCAATGGCGCATGATGCCGTAAGCCGTTGGTTAAGTGCCGAGAAATTAACACCGAAGACATTGTGGGAACATAGCCAGCAACTGGTTGAATCAAGAAGTGGATATTGGATCATTGATGACACCGTGTTGGACAAACAATACGCTCATAACATGGCATTAATCAAGAAACAATATTCTGGCAAACATGACAAAGTCGTTCAAGGCATCGATATCGTTAATCACGTTGGGAGCGATGGAGAAAAATATGTTCCCGTTGACTTTCGAATTTATGATCCCGGTTGTGATGGTAAAACAAAAAATGATCATGCACGAGAAATGATTCACGTTGCTGAGAAACGGGGCTTTAAACCGTTGTATGTCTTGATGGATGCTTGGTATACCTGCGTTGATAATCTCAAGGCCATCGCACGCAAAGGCTGGCAATGGATCGGCGCGTTAAAATGCAATCGATTAGTCTCTTTGGTTCAAGGAACCTATATTCCAGTGGCCGATTTGGATTGGACTGAAAACTCAGTCCACAAAGTTTGGCTGAAGGCTTATGGTTTTGTTCTGGTCAGTAAGATGGTTGCCACAAATGGCGACATTACCTACAGTGCTACGAACGATTTGTCTCTGACGGATTAGGAGACACTCAAAAACCATAATGCCTATTGTTGGAATATCGAAACTTTTCACCGTGCTATCAAACAATGCTGTGGTATCGAACGTTGTTATTCAGTCAAAGAACGGTCACAACGAAATCATATTTTGGGTGCGTTTCTGGCGTTTATAAAACTGGAGTGGCAACGTATTAAAACAGGCATCTCTTGGTATCAACAAAAATGGTCTATTACCCGTTCGGCTGTCACAGCCTTTTTAACTTGAAACGCGAAAGTCCTACAGATCTGTCTATTTTTGCGTTTTAGAATACTACAAGTATATATATAACATAGTTCTTGACAAAATTTGGCTTTTTATTAAAATTCTACTAGTAAAATTTTACTATTTTCTATTTTTCAAAGATTTAGGTCCAATTAAACTAACACATGAATGTCCATAAAGTCATTGAAGTCGTTTCTGCACAATATCCTCAAAAACCGGCGATAATTTTCAAAGAGCAAGAAATTTCATTTTTTAAGCTCAGGAAAAATGTTATCAAATTAACGCAACTTTTGCGATCATCCGGTGTGAATTCGTCTGATAAAGTTGCCATCTATCTTCCCAATTGTCCTGAATATATATACAGCTATTTAGCCTGCTTTTGTCTTGGAGCGGTCGTGGTTCCCCTGGATTATATGTTGAAAACCGATGAAATGATGGCCTGTCTGGAACATTCGGAATCAAAAATACTGATCGCCCAGGAAAACCCGAATGTTTCGCTCCGGCACATCAAAGATAAAATCTTTTCATTAAAAACACTCGTGCTGCTATCCGTTCCCAAGTGCGAGGTATTCAATAGGAATGAATTTATTTGTTTTTATGATGAAGCACTTCAATCTGATTCAAAAATTTTTACGCCTACGATTAGCGAAACCGATCCGGCGTTAATTATGTACACCTCCGGAACAACAGGCAGCCCGAAGGGAATTCTGCTTAATTATAAACATTTAGAAGGTTCTCCTCGAGCCATGGAGCATTTTGTCGACTTGTCCAGCCGTGATGTTAAATTATGCGCTTTACCGTTGAGTCATATCGCTGGATTGATTTATATACAAAATTGTATTATGTTCGGGATTACGTTAGTCCTCATGGATCGATTTAGCCCTGTAGAATTTTTACGGAACATTGAACACTATAAAGTAACATGCTTTCATATCGTGCCTGCCATGTATATCGCAATTTTATCGTTGAAACAGATCGAAAATTTTAATCTTTCCTCATTGCGCTGGGTGGTTGTTTTCGGGGCTCCGAGTTCTCCGGATGTTCTGAGAAAATTTCAGCAGTATTGTCCGAAAGCGCAATTATTGAATGGCTGGGGCATGACGGAAACATGCCCGCCGAACACAGTCACTCCGATCGGCAGCGAGAAAATTGAAAGCGTTGGAAAATCCTCTGGATTATGTGAGATCAAAATTTGTGACGAAGCGGACAATGAATTGCCTTGGGGAGAAATCGGGGAAATTGTGATCCGGGGCTGGGTGGTCATGGTGGAATATTATAAAGATCCAGCCACAACGGCTCAGTTGAAAAGAAACGGTTGGTTTCATACCGGTGATTTGGGATATTTTGATGAAGAGGGGTTTTTGTATATTGTCGGACGAAAAAAGGAAATGATCAAGGTGGGTGGGCAGATCGTTTATGCTCCGGAAGTGGAAGCGGCGCTGCATAAACATGAAGCGGTCGCTGAAGTTGCAGTTGTGGGAGTTCCAGATAAACTCCGTGGAGAAGCAGTTAAAGCTTTTATTGTGATCAAAGAAGGTCAAGACGTCACGGCAGAGGACCTGCGATATTTTGCTCGAGAACATCTGGCTCATTTCAAAATTCCGCATACGATTGATATCAAAGAATCTTTGCCGAAAAATCGCACTGGTAAGGTGGATAAAGAATTATTAAAGCAAAAGATTTCAATCTAGAACAAGGAAGTAATTCAATACTAATGAAAGGATCAAGGATATGCAGACCCAGCAACTCATGAAGAGAGAGGTTCATTTAACAGGACAAGATTTAATGAATATGGTTCAATTGCGCCCGGAAGATCTCGGAAAATACGCGCTTGTTCCCGGCCCAAGAGAACGGTTGGATAATATTATTAAGAAAATTGAAAATCCGATCAAGAATTTTACCTTCATGGAATATTCGATGTATACCGGCAATTATTCGGGCGTTAAGATCACCGCAATAAATGGCGGACGTTTTTCCGCGGATACAGCGATCACCACCGAGCTACTTTGTAATGCGAAAGCCAAAAACATGATCCGCATCGGAAGCTGTGGTTCCTTGCGGGAAGATATTAAAGTAGGTGATCTCATTGTGGTCGATAGCGCCTTTCGCGGGGATGGCGTGACGCCCTACTATGTTAATCCGTCTTTCCAACCGGTCAGCGACGCTCGATTAACCAAAGCCCTTGTTCCGATCGCGCAGGCTTCCGGAAATACCGTCCACACCGGACGCGTATGGTCCACCGACGCGATTTTACGAGAAACGAAAGAACACGTCAACAAAGCGATCGAGCAAGGTTGTATCGCCGTTGATATGGTGAGTTCAGTCTTCCTGACGTTATGCCAACTCTATAAAATTCCGGCGACCGTTATTTTAGCGGTCAGCGATAACATTATTACCGGAGAAATGGGATTCCTCGATCCGAATTACTATATGGCGGAAAGCTCGATGATTTCGGTTGTATTGAATTTAGTTAAGACGTTGGAAGGGAAACAATCTGCTTGAGTAAGATGTAAGTGGTTGGATGTAAGACGTCTCGCATCTCACATCTTGCGTCCCTCAGAAGAAACAAATATCATGAAAGAATCCCCCTTATTCTGGCCTGCTGAATTAAAAGGCGATCGTTTGATGGTTCTGGATGAAACCCGTCTTCCCGAGGAGCTTTATTATATTGCCGTGACCAATACCGATGAAGCGGTTAAAGTCATTCGGGAGATGAAGACCAGGGCGTTTGGTCAATTTTTGGTTGTCTTAAATACGTTTTTACTCGTTTTACAAAAAAAGTATGCATTTTCGCAAGAGTTGTTCGAGGAATTAAGGAAGACCGCTGAAGCGCTCAATTCCAGCCGTCCGACATTTCCTTTTTCTGAAGTAACCTCGATTGTCATCGGCTGGGCGAACCAGGCTTTGGCGCAACAAGTGGAGATAAAACCTTTCTTGGAAAAGAATATTCAGGGCTTTTTGATGGGAATCAAGATGAAACGGCTCCAGCGCGTCCAAGAGATTGCCAACTTGATCAATGACGGGGATAGTGTTTTAACGCATTGCAATGTCAGCGGCGAATTGGCCATGGCCTCTCAACTTTGCCGGGAACAAAATAAAGATATCCATTTTTTTGCGACCGAAACGCGACCCTATTTTCAAGGTTCAAAATTGACGTGTTGGGAGTTAAAAGAAGCTGAGGCCAACGTCACTCTGGTTGCGGACAATGCCGTTGGATCGCTGATGATGGATGGGTTGATTGATAAAGTGATCATTGGCTCGGACCGCTCCTGTGCCAACGGGGACATCGTGAATAAAATCGGCTCGTATCAGATCGCGGTTTTGGCCAAAGAATTTAAAATCCCATTGTTCGCACTCACGCAACCTTCGAACAAAATTCCAAAAGGCGAAGACATTCCCATTGAACTCAGAAATCCCGAAGAACTGCTGATGTTTCAGGGGAAACGGATTGTTCCCGAAAAGACGCAAGGTTTTTATCCGGGGTTTGATATTGTTCCGGGCGAGTTGATCGAAAAACAGATCATGATTGATCCTAGCGGCCGATAAATGAAAAATATGACGACCTTAAATGAAAAAGAAAATTCGATCGTCCTGATGCACGGTACGTTTAATCGAGAGATATTCGATCAATTGGAAAAACGTAACCTGCAGAAGGTCTTTATTCTCGAGGGAAGGCCGAGTCTAGAGTCCTCGGCACTGCTTAGCGAAGAACTTTTAAGTAGAAAAATCCAACCTGTCCTGATTTCGGATAACATGGCGGGATTTTTGTTCTTTAAGAATTTGCTAAAAGAGGTATGGCTCGCGTATCAGGTCGCCGATCAAGAAGGGGCGGTCTGCGATATCGGGGGATTGATCCTGGGTGTTTTAGGGGCAAGGCATCAGATTCCGATCAATCTTTTTCCATCGAACTGCAAATCCAAATTATTCGGCAACGAAAACGATTTAATGACATTTCAGAATCAAAGGGTGACGCCTCAAGGGATTCGTGCTTATGTTCCGCTGGTGGAATGGATCCCGGCGAAATATATAACTAAGGTTTTTTGATTCGAAGGCAATTTCGAATATGAACGAACAACACATTAAGCAACTGAAAACCAATATCATCGCCATTGGACGTTTGTTGTGGGAAAAGGACTTGGTTAGCGGACTCAACGGAAACATCAGTACTCGCGTGGAAGCGGAGACGATTCTTTTGACCGCCCACAGTACTTGTCTTGGGCTTTTGCAGGAAAAAGATATTCTGTTGATGAATCTAGACGGCGAATTGCTGGAGGGCGGAAGTGTATCAAGTGAAAAACTGCTGCATACCGAGATCTACAAGAATTTTCCTGATGTCATGGACATCATTCATACGCATACGACTTATACCAACGCGTTTTATCTGAAGCATGATTGTTTTACACCAATGACGTTTGAATCCAAGTTTTATTTAGGCGAAGTCAAATCGATTCCGCAGGCGACCCCCTCGGTCACCGATGCCCGTCCAGTCATTGAGACCCTGAAGGGGAATAATATCGTCGTCCTAAAAAATCACGGAGTGGTGGCCATGGGCAAGGAGTTGTTTGATTGTTTTCTGCTGATTCAAGGCCTTGAGGACGCCATCAAGATCGAAGCCATCAGCCGGCTTTTCGACAGCCCGGCGGCAAGTGTTTCTGCCAAGGGAAAAAAATCATCCAAATCCAAAGCAAAGGAATCCAAAGAAGTGAAACGGTTCAAACTTTTTTCCGATGAGCAAATTAAAGAGATCGTCCGTCTGGTCAATGAAGACGCCCAATTGAAAGACTTGGGCGAAAAAACCAAAATGACGATGGATTTAGCGGTGAAATTAAACGAGACCGGACAGGTCTACAGTTTTTGTTTTAAAAACGGCGCCATTGATAAGGTGGGACAGGATGAAACGGCGGAATTCTTGATTTCTGCACCGGAAAATATTTGGCGTGCGGTCTTTAACCGGGAGATTGATCCCTTTGTGGCAACGACCCAAAAGAAGATGAATCTCCGAGGAGATTTTGCCAAGATTTCCAAGTGGTACGCACCCTGCAGCCGGATTTTTGAGTTGTGGCAACGTGTTCCAGTGGAATAAAGATTGGACCGTTGGGAAAATATGACACCAAAAAAAGAAAATGAATAAAGCAACTGTAAATCTTGAACAATATCAGCTGTTGATCGATGGAAAGATCCGGCCTGCGTCTGACCAAGGCTATTTCGAGGTGATTAATCCATCGACCGAACAGCTGCTGGCCCGCGTTGCCGAAGCGAACGAATCCGATGTCAACGCCGCCGTTGCCGCCGCCCGATTGTCTTTTGACCAAGGGGAATGGACGTCATTGCCGCTGCAAGAAAAGGGACAATATTTACGCAAGATCGCTCAATTGATCCGGGAGAACGCGAAAGTTTTAGCCGATCTGGAATGTTTCAGCACCGGGAAAACAATCAAACAAACCACGTTTATCGATGTTCCGACGGCCGCGGATTGTTTTGACTATTTTGCTAATATCTCGCATGAATTCAAAGGGGAACAGATCCCGGTCAATGATTCCGTCTTAAATCTGACGATGCGTGAAGCGATCGGAGTTGTTGCCGCGATTATTCCCTATAATTATCCTTTAATCATGGCGACCTGGAAGATTGCCCCCGCGCTGATGATGGGGAATACTCTCATTTTGAAACCATCGCCCTTAGGATGTCTTTCTATTGTGAAGCTTGCCGAATTGATCAATCAAGCGGGATTACCTCGGGGCGTTTTAAATGTGATTACATCCAAGAGTCCGAACATCGGGGCTTATTTGGTTCAGCATCCGAATGTTGATATGGTGAGCTTTTCCGGCGGGACCGAGACCGGAAAAGAAGTCATGCGCTTAGCAGCGGGAACAACGAAGAAACTTTGTCTTGAGCTCGGAGGGAAATCTCCCAATATTGTTTTTGCTGATTGTGATCTGGACGCGGCGGTGGGTGGAGCGATGACGGCGATCTTCATGAATCAAGGACAGATGTGCACGGCTGCATCGCGTCTTTTTCTGGATGATAAAATTTATGATGCGTTTCTAAACCGGTTCATTGAAAGAACAAAGAATTTAAAAATCGGTAATAGTGCGAGTTATGAAACCGATTTGGGACCGCTCATTTCCAGAGAGAATCGTACGAAAATCCTGGCCATGCTGGAAACCGCCCAAAAAGAAGGTGCTCGCATAGTCTGCGGAGGACGGATTCCTGTTAACGATGAATTGAATAAAGGTTTTTATTTCGAACCAACGATCCTGGTTGATGTCAAAAACACGATGACGATCGCGCAGGAAGAAGTATTCGGTCCGGTTTTGTCGGTCATCCGTTTTTCCGAAGAGAAAGAGGTCATCCAAATGGCCAATGCTTCTAAATACGGATTGGCGGCGAGCCTTTGGAGTAAAGATTTCAATAAAGCCAACCGGGTGGCCAAGGCCTTACGCTGCGGCACGGTATGGATCAACACGTACGGCGGTTTTTATAATGAAGTCCCATTTGGCGGTTATAAACAAAGCGGATTTGGCCGGGAACTTGGGAAAGAGGGACTTTTAGAATATACCCAAACCAAAAATATTTGTATCGATACCACGCCAAGCGGCCGTTCACTCGTCACGTCTTGGTTTTAAAGGAGGAGAATCAATTTGTCTTGACGATAGTAAGGGATGTTATTGAGAGAAAATTTCAACCGCAATTTAAAAATCTAATAGGAGGAATAATGAAAATTTTATTTCTTACCCCACCCATCAAAGCCTGGGATTCGCATGGATTTCACCGTGCGGCGAATCAGATGCATGCGCAAGTGGCTGCGTACATCCGTTCCAAGGGACTTGCCACGGTTGAGGCACTGGATTGTCGTGCGCTGGACTATGATTGGGAGATGATGATCAAAAAAATTGCCGAGAGTAAACCGGACATGGTATTTTTGGGGGATCAGCTTTTTTCGACCTGCGGCGCTGCGGTCATCTGGTATTTCAATGAAGCCATGCGAATCATTAAAGAAAAATTTCCAAAAATCATTACCGTGGCTAGTGGTCTTTGGTATTCGGCGGATTATGAACGTCAAATGCGTTTGAATCCGTGGATCGATTATATTCTGATCGGTGAAGGCGAATTGAGTCTGGAAGATCTCCTGAATAATCTAAAAAATAAATCAAAAAATGAGCGTGATATCCCGGGTCTCGTTTCCCGGAAAGACCAATCAAGTATTGTGATCGGTCCTCATCGCGGGCTCATTCCCGATTTGAATATTCTGCCGTCTCCGGCCTATGATCTTTTTCCGATGGACCGTTATGTCGGGCATACTTATTGGAAACCTTTCGCGGAATTGATGACCTCGCGCGGCTGCCCGGGAAAATGTCATTTTTGCTATGAATGGGCGCTCTACGATAGCCGTTCGGCGACCAAAGATTTCACCTCCTGGAGAGGGTTGAGCGGTAGAAAGATTGTCGATGAATTGGATGTATTAGAAAAACAATATGGCATTACGACGGTCGTGATGCAGGATGACGCTTTCAACAGCGATACCAAGGCGATGATCGAATTTTGCGAAGAAAAACTCAAACGCGGCAACCAAATCCAATGGGTTTGTTTGGGACGAGCCGATCAATGGATTTCCCAGCAGGAGATTCTGCCCTTGATGCGCAAGGCAGGATTGTTTATGGCCTTGACCGGCGTTGAGGTGGAAGATGATATGACGTTAACCAAGACGGGAAAAGGCGTGACCATTGACCAAATCAAACAGACCATCAATATCCTACGGAAACAAAATATCGGGACCGTGGGGACCGTTTTAATCGGATTAAGAGATGATACGGAAGAAAAAATCAAAAAGCGTTTACAGACCGCCGATGAAATCGACCCGGATGTTTTTGCGTTGGATTATTTAACTCCTGTCCCAAATTCTCCGGACTGGCGCTATGGTATTCAAAAAGGCTGGTTTGATCCGGAGAAAATCAATTTAAAAGATTGGGATTTTCAGCATCCGGTCATTCCGACCGATCATTTGAGTATTCAAGAGGTCGGGCGTTTAGGGGCTTGGTGCATGCGGGAATATTATTCAAAACCGGAACGTATTCATCGCATCATGGAAAGCGATTATGACGTTAAGGTCAAGCTATGCGTCAAAGATTTTATGAGCAATATCGCTAAATTCGAGAAGAATTCCCGCGTCCAGGCGGCCGCGGTATAGTTTTTAAATAAGGAATCCTGTTATGTCCGATGTCCAAACACAAGAACAATTGATTTGGGAAAAGGAAGCCTTAGAAAAATTCAATCAAATGATTGAGAAAATTCCTCTATTTCATCGCAACATCGCCTTACAGGTGGTCCGGAAAAAAGCTGATCTCAATGCGAAAGAGCGAGGATCCCAACAGGTAGAAGAGGATGATATTGTCCGCGCTTTTTTTTCCGAAGTTCCGATGGCTTTTTATAGTTTGATGATCAGGCTTTTAGATGAAGTCGGCTTTGACTATAAAAAATATGAATTGCATTGATGATTGATCTTTTCTGTTTCGAATTTTGTGCGAATCGATTAATCATTGCCCCATCGCGATGTTTTTGCGAGTACTTTGTCAATTTTGTTTTGAATCGTTGATTTCCATTGAAATATCTTGTTTATACAACATGCTCGCTGTGACGAAATTTGGAGTCATTCGACCGTTAATACTTGACTTGATAAAGCAGGAACTCAATGGAGGATAGGATAAACATGATCAGGTCTATGGATGTTGTTTGAATCGATCTTCAAAGCAAAAAACAAGACCAAAGAAAAAGTTAATCATCACTTTGTTCTGATTGAAGAAGTTCCGTTAGCGATGGTAGGACAGGAAATTATATTATGGGGTGAGGCCAGTTGGTGGCCGAAAAAAAGCCTGATGAAATTTACGCGTCTGACCCGAGGTGAGATTGCCGTTGGGACGCGCTATGAGCAAAAAGTCCTTTTGCCCTTTGCTCCCCACTGGGAAGTCGAAGTCACAAAAATCATCCCCGGGAAAGAGATCGAGCGCACATTTTTAAACGGGATGTTTCAGGGCAATGAAAGTGTTCAACTTGAAGAGCGTTACAACGGTATCAAGGTTAGTTATTCGATGCAGTTTCAGATTCAGGGATGGTTTAATAATGTGATGTGGTATCTGGTATTTCAAAAGTTACATGATAAAAATATCATAATGATCCTTACGGCACTGCATGATTATATTTTAGCGCAACAGAAGGAAGGTCAATCATGAAGATTGCGATCATCGGTGCCGGAGCGATCGGTTCGGTCGTCGCGGGATATTTGGCTAAAGCGGGGGAAGATGTTCTTTTAGTCGGCCGGCCGGCCCAAGCCAACATCATCCAGAAAGAAGGCTTAAAGATTAAGGGGGCCCGCGGCGCAGAAATCATTCGATTAAAAGCCGCGACCCAATTGGATCAGGAATACGATCTGGTGATTTTTACCGTCAAGACCCAGGACATTGAAGATGCCTTTGCCGAGAATCACTTTTATCTCGGTGAAAGATCTTTGATTTTGACGACCCAAAACGGCGTTCAGGCCGATAATCTTTTAAGCATCCATTTTGAAAAAGAAAAGATGCTCTCGAGTATCGTGATGTTCGGCGCGACGTATACGCAGCCCGGTGAAGTTGTTTTTAATTTTGAGGGCGACTGGATTATTGGTCAGCCCTTTATGATGGACCGTGAGCGATTGGAGGACGTGACTGCCATTTTGAAAAAAGCGTTTCCGGTGGTCGTCTCCGAGGAGATCATGGGCATGAAGTGGCTGAAACTGTTTGTGAATTTTAATAATTGCCTGCCGGCCTTGACTGGAAAATCCATGCAGGAAACTTTTGCGGATCTTGATTTGTGCCGGCTCAGTGTGATGCTCCTGAAAGAAGGAGTGTCGGTTATCCAGCAGGCGGGCGTCAAGTTGGTTTCATTGCCGCAATTTCCGGTGGAGCGGGTCTTCGGGCTTTCCGCGATGCCGGTGGAACAAGGCGCGCAGATCATGCAAAAGACGTTGACCGGTTTAAGTAAGGAACCTTTGTATGGTTCCATTTTACAAAGCATCCTGCGCGGCAAGGCTAGTGAGATCGATTTTATTAATGGTGAGGTCACTCAATTAGCGAAACATCTCCATCTCGAAGCGCCGCTTAATCGTAAGGTCGTTGGTCTGGTGCATCAGGTGGAACGAGAAAAGAAATTTTTAGAAGCCGATGAAGTGAAGAAAGAATTTAGTTTAAGCTAACAGTAGTTGGTGTTTGGTTTTTTGTCAGCATTTAACGACAATGAGAAAAATGATTTAAATGGGAGAACGATTGATTAAAATTAATCTTCCTAAGAGTATTGATAATACTTGGAATGGTTGTTTTTCTTGGTCTTGGGCTGTTTGTTTTTCTTGTACGCCCCGTAAAACCTGGATTGGAATTATCCGAAACTCGGCTGGATTGGATTCTGAGTTACTATCGAAAATGTTTTCCACTTTTTAAAGTTGGGCAAACGAGAGAAGAGTTAGAAAAATTTTGTATTGCATCTGGTAATTTATTATCTAGATCAGAACAGATTTATCGTTTTAAAGACTGGTCTGATCTAGCTATTAGAGTAAAATTGGAACCTATTAATTCTGGTAATGATTGGTTAACAGATAGAATAATAGATATCTCTGATCCTTTCCCATTTAACACTTGGTATCCTAGTGATATTTTTGTTATTTCTGAACCTCAGCCTGAACGGAGTAAAAATGAATAAACGCAGACGAGTCGTGGTAACCGGGGTGGGAATCATTTCGCCCAACGGAATCGGAAAAGAAGAATGCTGGAAAAGCATGATCAATGGAATTTCGGCGGTTAAACGCGTGACGGAATTTGACGTCTCGCTTTTTAATACCAAGATCGCCGCACAGGTCAGGGATTTTGATCCGCGTAAGCTCGGGTTGACCTGGGAAGAATCCATCCGCATGGACCGTTACGTGCAATTCGCGATGGTGGCCGCCAAAATGGCTTTGGAGGATTCCCGATTGGATTTACGTAAAATCGACCGGCAACGCATCGGGGTTTCTCTGGCCAATGCCATCTGCGGAACCAAATATATGGAAGAAGAGTTCGCCCTGGTGACCGACAGCGGAAAGAAACCGATTGACCCTTCGATTGTCCGTCCGGACCTTTATGACGCCGCGATGTTCAATACGCCATCGAGCGAAATTTCAGCTAAGTACGGGTTAAACGGTATTTGCAATACGATTTCAACGGGCTGTACCGCCGGGACCGATTCGGTCGGATTTTCCTATGAAGCGATTTCGGATGGTGACGCGGACATTATGATTACCGGTGCCGCTGAGGCGCCGATCACGCCGATTACTTTTGGTGCTTTTGACACGGTCAATGTGCTTTCGGTCCATAATGATCGTCCGGAAAGTGCCTCGCGTCCGTTTGATGCCAAGCGCAACGGCTTCGTCATCTCCGAAGGGGCTGGCATTTTGGTGGTTGAAGAATTGAATCACGCCTTGAAACGCGGCGCACGGATTTATTGCGAGATTATTGGATTTGGGACGACGAATAACGCGTTTCACATGACCGATCTTCCTGCGGAAGGTGACGCGATGGCGGATTGTATCACGCTCGCGCTAGAAGACGCACGCGTTAAACCTCAGGATCTGGATTATATCAACGCGCACGGTTCTTCGACGCGTCAAAACGATGTGTTTGAAACCAGCGCTTATAAAATGGCTCTGGGGGATCACGCTTACAAAATTCCGATCAGTTCCTTAAAATCCATGATCGGCCATCCGTTGGCCGGGGCCAACGGCGTTGAGCTCGCTGTGGGAGCCTTGATCTTTGAACGAAACATTTTACCGCCGACGATCAATCAGGAACAACGTGACCCCTTGTGCGACCTAGATTATATTCCGAATAAAGCGCGAGAAAAGAAAGTCAGTTGCATGTTGAAAACCAGCAGCGGTTTTTCCGGAATCCACTCAGCGATGGTTTTGAAAAGATTTAAATAAAGTCGATTGTGTATTGATCATTAAATCCACAAAGAGTTGACTTGCGTATGACAAAAATTTCGTTTGCACTTATTGGGATGTTTTTCATTGGGTTAGGTGTTTTGATTCTCTATTGGCCCAAGATTAGAAATCGTTGGGTCATTAAAGAAGAACGAAGTTTATTTTGGAAAAATTATATCCGCGGTTCGAAATTTGATACACCGCATCGCCGGTTAGCAATGGGTTTTATTCTGATTGGTCTGATATTTTTTGTGCTGATTTTCGTCTTCAAGATTTAATATTTTACCAGGAGCTTTAATGGAAAAAATCGCTATTACCGGTCTGGGCATCGTAAGTCCCAGCGGTTTGGAGAAACGCTCGTTTTGGGCGAACATCAAGTCGGGTCGCTCGGTCATTGAAAAGATCACGCGCTTTGACGCGTCCCGTTATCCGTCGCATATCGCCGGCCACGTGCATGATCTGGATGCCTATAGTAATGTTTCGTCCCGGTTGTTAAAAAAGATTGATGTCTTTTCTCATATGGCCTTGATCGCTTCCGAGTTAGCGATCCAAGACGCCAAACTGGATTTAGCTCAAGAAAATTTAAAGCGCGCCGGAATTTTCATGGGTAATGCGCTTGGCGGCTGGCTCTATGCGGAAACCGAATTGCGTGATCTTTATATGGAAGGACGGGAAGGTGTCAGTCCATTTATGGCCTCGGCCTGGTTTCCGGCGGCACCGCAAGGACAGATTTCCATTCACTATCAATTGAAAGGGTATAGTAAGACGGTTGTCGCCGACCGGGCGAGTTCTTTGATGGCGATTGCATACGCGGCGAAAACATTGGTGCGCGGTAAAAACGATTTTATCCTGGCCGGCGGGATGGAAGCACCCGTGACACCGTATGCGTTATTGTGTTGCAATACCTCGGGCATGTTGACCCAGCGCAATGATCATCCGGAAACTGCTTACCGTCCCTTCGATCAGACACGCGATGGTTTTGCCATTGCCGAAGGGGCCGGCATTTTAACCCTTGAATCGGAAGTCCGCGCCCAAAAACGTAACGCCCCTATTTACGGTTATATTTTGGGTTATGGGACAACAACCGATGCGGTGGACCGGATCCAACCGGCCGGCGATGGGAAAGAACTTGCGCGCGCCATACGGATGGCCTTGGATGATGCAGGGCTCGAAGCGTCTCAAATCGATTATATTTGCGCCGATGGTGCGGGCACTTTATTGGGAGATATCTCCGAAACAAGAGCGATCAAACAAGTTTTTAACGGTTTTTCAAAAAAAATTCCAATCTCGGCACCCAAATCGATTTTTGGAAACATGCTCGGTGCGTCGGGCGCGATGGATGTGATCACCACCCTTTTGGCGATGGAACACAAGATGGTTCCGCCAACGATCAACTATGAGACGCCGGATCCGGAATGCGATCTGGATTATTGTCCGAATAAAGCGCAGGCAAAGGAAATTAAAAATGCCCTGGTGATTTCCCGTGGACGCGGTGGAATCAATTGCGCCTTGATTTTGCAGAAGGCTTAAATTTCGATAAAAATATTGTGCTGTTATAACACGAAGGAGGAAAAGCCGATGTCGGTTGAAACCAATCTGGAAGATAAAGTCAAAGGGATCTTTAACCGGGTCCTGGATGTTGCTCCTCAGGAAATCAAGCCGGATGTCAAGCTGGATCAATCCCTGGGGATCGATTCAACCGAGATGGTGGAAATTTCGGTAGGAATCAAGAAAGAGTTAGGCGTTCCGCTCAAGGACAACGAAATCAAAAAAAGCCATACGTTTAATGAGATTGTTCGAATTTTAAGAAATAAAGGTATTTGTTAGCTTATTAACATTCCTCAAATCGAAAAGGTTAAAAATGTCAGATACAACTGAATTATTTAATTTATTCAAAACAGAACGATCGATGGTATCTTTAAAACCAAAGATTAAAAATAATTCTAATTGGGGCACATTTAAGGATAGTTTAAGAGCACCGGTACACAGTTGGTTTCCGTATCCTGCAGGCTTTTCCTATAAAGCGGTTGAACATGCAATTCAAAAGTTTTCAATAAATCAGTTCGATGTTGTTTATGACCCTTTCTGCGGATCAGGAACAACAAACATTGTTGCCAATCAATTAGGAATTAACTCTATCGGTGTGGAAGCTCATCCTTTTATCTACCTTGTGGTCAAAACAAAAATGTATTCAAGCTATGACTACAATATTATTTTTGATGGGCTAAAGAAAATTGAAAATATCTCAAGGCAAATAGTAATTTCGCAAGAAGAATTAACGAGAGAATTTCCTGAATTAGTCCTAAAATGTTTTTCCGGAAAAACTCTTGGAAGTTTGTATTCTCTTCGCGAAGCTATGAAGAAGGTTAACTTTTCAGAAGTTTATGCCAATTTCTTTAATTTAGCGTTGACTTGTATTCTACGACCAGCAGCAAATGTAGGCACGGGGTGGCCTTATATAGCCCCAAATAAAAAGAAAAATGGGGGAGAGAAGAATATTTCGGAACTGTTCAAAAAAATGGTTTTCAAAATGTGCGCAGACATTCAATTAATGAAACAAAAAAGAGCTGTTGACGCTTGGTATCGCATATACAGGGGTTAAACTAAAGTTAGTTAAAAATAAGTAAGGACAGCTCCTCTGGTGGATTACAATAATCCACAGGAGAACAAAAAAAAGGAGGAACTGTCCATGATTAGAGTAGCGAAAAGGATCAAAAAAAACAAGGAAGTTTTAGTCGCATTACAAGAGGGAAAATATTGGGAGGGAAAGTTGGCGCAGGTGATAGTCAGAGGGAAAAAGGCATTGGATGAGACCTGTGGAGAAATCGGACGAATCCTGGCGGAGACATTGATGGTGATGGATCGAGAGGAATTGTCGGGAGAGGATTATCAGCCCAAAAGTCAGGAGCTGCAGAAGTGGGGATTTCAGGAAGGATCGGTGTATATCGGGCAGCAAAAAATAAAAGTGAGCCATCCGCGGCTGAGGCAGAAAGGCAAGGAGATTCCTGTGCGATTATACGAACGATTAAAAAGGCCGGAAGAATTTTCCGAGGAGATGTTAGCCAATGCCTTAAGAGGGTTATCTGGGAAGAAGTATAAGGAAACGGTAAAGGAATTAGGGGGAGGATTTGGGATATCCGCATCGAGTATATCAAACCGGTTTGTAGAGGCGAGCAGCGCAAAGTTAAAAGAATTTCTGGAACGGGATTTAAGTGCATTTAAGGCGTTTGCGATATTTATCGACACGATTCATCGGGGCGGCGTGGCCTTTACGATCGCGCTGGGAATAGAGACCAAAGGAAAAAAGCAAGCGCTGGGTTTATGGGAAGGAGCGACGGAGAATACAGAAGTCGCCAAGAGTCTGTTGTCGGACATGGAAAGTCGAAGGTTAAAATTAAGCAAGGAGATCATTTTTGTGACTGACGGCGGAGGCGGAATTATCCGAGCGTTAAAGGATTGGTTCGGAAAGGAACTGCTTCATCAACGCTGCACTATCCATAAGGATCGAAACATCCAAAGGCATCTGCCCAAGAAGTATCGTCGTGAGGCGCATCGCCGGTTTAGAAACGCTATTAATCTAAAAGCGTATGACGATGCCAAACAGGCCTTAGAGAATCTTGCTCAATGGCTGGCCGAAATCAACGAATCCAGCGCCAAATCATTACAAGAGGCGCAAGAGGAGTTGCTAACACTTCACCGCCTGAAAGTGCCGGAGCTTTTAAGAAAAACGCTGCACTCGACCAATTCTATTGAGTCGATGTTTTCCACCGTACGACATTGCGAGAAGAATATCAAACGCTACCGGAGCTCCGGGATGTCTCAAAGATGGCTAGCCTCTGTATTGCTTTATGCGGAAAGCAATTTTCGAACGGTGAAGGGGTACAATGAAATCCCCTGGGTGATTCAAAGAATCAGGGTAGAACAGAAATCAGCACTCACAAAAAACAAGGACATCAATCAAACTGCAGAAATGGAATTGGCGGGAGTGTAATCAATAAATGAAGATGGGCTGTCCGAACTATTTCAACTAAAAATTTGACAACTCCTCATATACAACACTGACTCGAGAGATACGACAAAATTCATCCAAGATGAATCAGTAGATTTTATTTTTACATCTCCTCCATATTTAAATAATTATGATTATGCAGATCGAACACGAATGGAAACTTATTTCTGGGGAATGGCAAAAAATTGGTCTGAGATTACGGAAAAGGTAAGATCTAAACTAATTATGTCTGCTACAACCCAAATTAATAGAAATGACTATAAAGAAGAAGATATTATTTCTCGGAGAATAAAACAAGTAGCCCCCAAAATAGCAAAAGATCTGCAGAATAAAATTACTCAACTCTCTAGAATAAGACTTACAAAGGGGGGAAAAAGTTACGACATATTGGCGGGTGGATATTGCAATGATATGTTTGATGTTCTTGTCGATTGTTACAGAGTCCTGAGGAAAGGGAAAAGTTTTGTGCTAATACTTGGAGATTCGGCCCCTTATGGTATCCATTTTCCGACAGATAAAATATTAGGAAATTTGGGAAAGGCGATTGGATTCTCAAAGTATAAAATTACAGAATTGCGTAAACGCGGTGATAAGTGGAAGGGAAATCCCCAGAGACATAAAGTAGCTTTACGCGAAAGTATTCTTTATTTGGAAAAATAGCATGAAAAAATTGCCCAAAACGGTTGCAAATCCAGGAAGTGCTTTAGGAGAAGCTATTGGACTTTCGATTGAGCTAGCAGTTAATAAAAAGTTAGACCCTATCGCAAAGAAAAATAATTGTATTTATACTGCAGCGGGCCGGAAGAATCCCAAAACACAATTAAATACAAAATTACTTCTTAAGGATTCCAATGGTATTGAGTATAACATTGATGCTGTTATTGCAAATACAAAATTACAGCCATTGATCTTGATTGAATCAAAATATATACGTTATAAAAAGCATAATAGAGATAAAGGAAGTTGGGTGTGCACTGCACATCAGTCATTGAGAAAGCGATTTTCAAGTGTTAGAAGTTCGGTGACTATTTTAGCGGGAAATTGGAGTAAAACTTCAAAGACCATGATGAAAAGTGCAGATATATTGCTGTTTGAAATTCCTTTTTCCTCAATTTGTAAAGTATTAAATAAATTCGGTATTGATTTTATCTGGGATGAAAAGGAAAGGGATAAGGCCTATGTCGCATGGAATAAATTTATTGCTCTTCCTGATAGTCAGCGAATGAATATAGGAGACGAATTAATTTTATTTATCGAACGAGATTTGGAAAGCGCGATCACCGCTATTTTAGATAACACGATCCCAAGAATAATTTGAAAAGTGGAAATTCAGGTCACAACAAGCATCGGTGAGGTCAAATTTTTCAAGTTTGATGATTTTAAAGCGGCTTTGGATTTTTTTTCTGATTTAGATGAAATCAAGATTTTAAACACTGATGATTCTCCGACTTTGATGGATAATCTGGAAGAAGTTAAATTTGATGAAGAGTAGAGTCCAATATGCCATCATTGACTTAAGTTTACCAATAGACGATACGCTCGTTGAAACCCACGATGCGAAGATCGAACGGATTTCGCATAAAGAGGGTGTTGAACATTTTAATTGGGTTGTCATGAATAAACAACCCGGCGGGCAGGAACGTTTTGACCGCGGTGAACGGGTCACCACAGCCACCGAAATCCCTGATGGTGAAATGCTGTCGCTGGAAATCGTAAATTCTTCGGTCCATATGGGAAGCCACGTGGACGCGCCCTTTCATTATGGGAGCACGTGCGAGGGGAAACCAGCCAGGCAGATCATGGATGTTCCATTAGAATGGTGTTACGGCCCGGGGGTCGTTTTGGATCTTACACATTTAAAATTTCCCGATGCGATTGGCCGCGATCAGATCGTTCAAGCTTTAAAGAAAATCAATTATACGCTGAAGCCCAGGGATATTGTGCTGATTTATACTGGCGGCGACAAATTGCTGGGAACGGATGATTACGTAAACAAATATGTCGGCATGGTCCCTGAGGCGGTTGAATACCTTTTGGATCAAGGGATCAAGATGATGGGGATCGACACGATCGGACTGGATCGTCCGTGTTTTTTGATGTTTAAAGAATTTTTATCCACCAAAGATCAATCCAAGATCTGGCCGTGCCATTTTCTCGGACGCCGACGGGAATATTGCCATATGGAGCGGCTGGGCAATTTGGGCGCCATCCCGAAACCGTTCGGCTTTACGGTGTCGTGTCTGCCGGTCAAAGTCCGTAACGCGGGAGCTGGGTGGGCGAGAGTTGTGGCGATTATATAAATATATGACTAAAGTTCCTTTGGAATTTTTAAAGTGGGTTAAACGATTTAGCATTGGAGGTGTTATTTTTGGAATCATGTATTGGCTAAATTTTAAATTGTTATTGATTCCAATTATTCCTTCGCAGGGTGGGTACGATTTTTTTTATATCACGCATTGTCCAAATTTTATGAAGGTGATTCTCTATGTTATGTTCGGTATGACCTGTTTGTTTTTTGGGCCAGGATTTATCATGATTGGAATTCTGGCCTTGTATAAAACAGATGCCGTTTTGCTTGGTGCTATTTTAATTTTCATTGTTAGCGTTTTGTTTTGGTCATCGACATTCTTTGGTTTTCGCAAATTGATTGCGACTGGAAAGAATTCTTTATCCAAAAGTTAAGGAGGAGGGATTATGGGCCACACCGTTAATTCGATTGTCATCAACGCGCCGTATGAGTTGGTGTTTGATATTTCCAATCACATCGAACGCTGGACGGAATTATTTGGCAAGGAATATGTAAAGGCCGAGGTGCTCGAGCGCAAGGGAAACGCAATCACCTTTCGCCTGCACGATAAAGACGGTAAGTCCTGGGTTTCGAAACGCTGGCTTTATAAAGATCTCAAATTCGCCTACGCTTCGCGCTGGGAGCCGATGTTTCCTTTTAAGTATATGAAGATCGTCTGGCTTTATCATGACACCGGCGATGGGATCCTGATGACCTGGATCCAGGATTTCGAAATGGACCCGGGGTTTACGAAATTTACCGCGGAGCAGATTGAAGGTTTTGTCAACGAGCATTCACAGCACAATATGAAAATTTTTAAAAAGGTTATCGAACAAGAGAGCGTTTTATCGACCGCAAAAAAATAATCTTTTTTTTACTCTGTTTAGGCAATATAGCGATATCATTTAATACGGGTGCGGTGGCAGCGGCGATTCCTTTGATCAGTGAAAGTTTCCGGCTCCCGGATTTTTTAGTTTCGAAGATCATAGCGTATTACATGATTTCCTACGGATTGGGTGCCTTGCTTTACGCGCCGTTGACACGATTTTTAAGTTACCGTCTGGTCATGATGGCCGCCCTGATGATTTACGCTGCTGCGAGTTTGATCAGCGGATTGAGTCATTCGTTGAATCAGTTGTTGATTGCCCAGTTGATGGCGGGTGTGACCGCGGCCAGTTCGACCCCGTTAAGCTTGATGCTGATCGGGGAGTTCTTTGATAAGCAGGTGCGCGGGCGATTGGTGGGGATCTACTTTGGATGCAGTTTCGTTGCCTCCATTGTGGGGATGATTTTCATGGGGTTGGCGCCGTGGCGTTATTTATTTTATATTCCGGCGGCGTTGGGGATTTTTACGTGCGTTAGTCTGATCGTAATCAATAATGATCTAATGAATCGGAATCATAACGCAAGCATAAATTATTTCAAGATTTTTACCGATGATTCCACCAGAAAAGTTTTTCTGTTTATCTTTATGATGAGCTTTCTTTATCATGGGGTGCACAAGTGGTACGGGATTTATTTGCACCAAGAATATCATCTCTCCAAAGAGACGATCAGTCTGTTTTTGATCATCAGCGCATTATGCGGTTTGCTGGGACAAAATATCGGCGGATATTTGTCTGACAAAAAAGGACGGAGGATCACTTGCCTGATTGGCGGTCTCATACTCGCTGTAGGAACGATCAGTTTATCGGGACATTATGTTCCCTATGTCATGCCGCTGTTAATTGGAAGCATGACCATTGGCTGGACGATAAACCATAATGCAATTTCGACGATCCTAACCGATTTCCCTGATGAAAATCGTCCAATTATGGCCAGCTTGAATTCGTCAGTACGGTTTGTGAGTGGCGGGTTGGGTTTTTCAATCACGAGTTTTTTTGTGAGCAAGAGTTTCAGTTTAACATTTTTAGCGATCGGCCTTTTGTTATTAGGTCTTTCATTCGCACAAAAAATATTTATCTCGTGTAAAACTTAAGGAGGCGGTCATGAAACAGTTGAAAGGTAAAACGGCAATTATTACCGGAGCCAGTCGAGGGATTGGTAAAGCGATTGCCTTAAAGCTCGCGGAGAACGGCATTAATTTGACGTTGGCCGCACGCACCCAGGCGACCTTGGATGAAACGGTCAATGAGATCAAAAAGAAAACCGGTGTCGAAGTCCTCGGGGTCGTGACCGACGTTGCCAAACTCGAAGATTTGAAAAATTTAGTCGATCAGACATTCAAGAAATATAAAACGATCGATATTCTAGTGAACAATGCCGGCGTTTCCAGCCAGTATCCTTTTGAAAAACAGCCGTTTGAGGATTTTGAAAAATTAGTGCAGACGAATTTTTTGGGTTATGTTCGTCTGATCCGCCTGGTGATCCCGCATATGATTGAACGCAAACAAGGGGCCATCATCAATATGGTTTCAGGTTCGACTCTCGTTGATCCGATTCCGAGAACCTTTTTAACTTATAGTTCGTTGAAGGTTGGATTACGGGCGTTTTTAAAAGGGTTGTTCTGGGAAATGCGCGACCATGGAATCAAGGTGACATCCATTTTACCGGGTGTCGTGGACAGCGATTTAACAGATCATCTCAAGGATATCACAAAAGAACAGAAAGAGCGCTTGATGTCACCGCAGGTCGTGGCAGACATGGTCATGTTCGCCTTGTATGTACCGCCGAATGCTTGTCCGTTGGAGTTGGCGGTAATTAATCAGCAAACACCGTGGACAAAGCCGATTATCGATTATCAACAACAACAGGCGAAATAGATCATGAAAAAAATCATGAGTTATGAACGGAAAAATAATTGCTTGAAAAGGGAGGGACAGATCGCCAAAGGAGAATGACATGGATCAAACCGTCACAGTTTTTAGAAAAAATAAGTTTCAGGAAATTCGGGTCGGGGTACGTGAGTTTAAAGGAAATGATTTAATCGATATCAGAACCTGGACGATGACTCAGGGTTCTGACGAGATGGTTCCCACAGCCAAAGGTGTTTCCCTGAATATTCATCTCCTGCCAGAATTAAAAAAATCTTTGGAAGAAGTTGAGAAGGTTTTAAAAGAGAACAAAATGATTTCATGATGTTGAAATTGTTCTTCCTTCTTAACACGTTGGGGATGTTTCTTCAACGGCCACAGATTGAATATCTAACTTTCTGATTTTATCGGATCATTAAAATGTCTAAAATTTTTGATGCGCACAGCCATTATATGCCGCCGGATATTGCCCAAAATACAACCTTTTTTAAAGTGAATTGGTCTGACATTGACGGACAGCTCAAGGTGATGGACCAAAACAGGATCGAAAAAGCATTGCTTCTTTATCCCACCAGCGATGCCCATTTGAATATGGGGGGGCTCCAAAAAGCTTGTTCTGTCTATAACGAAGGGATTGGAGCTGTTGTCAAAAAGCATCCGTCACGCTTCATCGGGGCGGGAATTATCCCAATCGATCATCATGATGATATGCTGGCCGAAATGGAGCGGATGGAAGATTTGGAATTAAAGGTGATTTCGCTGGCATCGAGTTATGACGGTGTTTATTTAGATCACGAACAATTTTTCCCCATTTATGAGTTTTCGTCTAAGAATAAATTGCCTATTCATGTTCATCCTCAGATCATCAATCCGATCGGAGAGGATCGGGTCCGCGATCCATTATTGACACCTGTTTTGGAGTATGTCTGCGATGTTTCCATGTCGATTGGGAAGCTGATGATGACAGGTGTTTTCTTGAAATTTCCGGAAGTGAAATTTATTTTTGCCCATTACGGAGGTGTTCTGCCATTGGTTAAAGAGCGATATGACAATACCTATCTCATGTTACGAAAAAGAAATTTTGTTAAAGATTTAGGGAAGATTCCATCTGATTATTTCCGGAATTTATATTTTGATACCAGTGGGTCCCGATCATTGGCGTCCTTATTGTGTGCTTTGGAAGTTGCCGATCTGAATCATATCCTTTGGGGAAGCGATTTTCCTGCGAATCAAGATATCGAAGGGTCCATTGCCGTTATTAAAAATGCCCCTCATGAATCAAGGGAAAAAGAAATGCTGTTTTCTGGAAATCTCGAGAAGCTTTTGTGTCTTTGATATCATTTACGATATACTAATTATAAATTTATTTAGAAAAAAATATTTAAAAAAAACTTGACAAAGGAATTCAAGTTTGATATCCTTTTTGAACCTTCAGAGATTAGTTTATCATGTTTTTTCTCCACTTAAGTAATAGCTAAAATCCAGAAGAGACAAATCACTTGAAATATTAGTTTTTGTTTGTTCTTTGATATCTTATTATCATCGTCAATATTCATTTTAAAGCCAAGTTGTTTTTGGAGAGTTTGATCCTGGCTCAGAGTGAACGCTGGCGGCGTGGATTAGGCATGCAAGTCGCGCGATCCCGCAAGGGATAGCGGCAAACGGGTTAGTAACGCGTGAGTAATTTGCCTCTAAGTTAAGGACAGCTTCGTGAAAACGGAGGTAATCCCCAATGGTATCAGAGAAGCACATGCTTTTTTGATTAAAGGTAGGGACCGCAAGGCCTACCGCTTAGAGATGAGCTCGCGTCCTATCAGCTTGTTGGTGGGGTAATGGCCCACCAAGGCATTTGACGGGTAGCTGGTCTGAGAGGACGACCAGCAACACTGGGACTGAGACACTGCCCAGACTCCTACGGGAGGCTGCAGTCGAGAATCTTTAGCAATGGGCGAAAGCCTGACTATGCGACGCCGCGTGAGGGATGAAGGTTTTCGGATCG
>JAHFFY010000037.1 GCA_023247705.1 Candidatus Omnitrophota bacterium
TTTTCGCGATGCGATTAAACTTTTAGCGAAAGTCCGCGAATCGGCCCCTCAGGGCGTTGAGCTGAATAAAATGTATCTTGATCTTCACTTTCCGGTTATTCATTTGGAAGGCACTGTATTAAACGAGCATGAGGGGGATGGCTTAGAAATTATGGAAAATTATATATCTAATCTTAAGACTATTCATGATATCCGGCAAGTCGATGTGAAGAGTACCGAAAAGTTTGCCAAAGAAGACCGGCGCTATTATCTGAAATTTTCTTTAGATGTCTTTCACCGGCTCATTGAGCAGCGTTAGTTATGTGATCGCATTTTACATTTATTAGGGATAGGTGGCCCCTAATAAATTCAAAAATTTAAAAGAAATTTTAACCTAACCCTATGGAACCAAACCCAAAATTTCTTAATCGATCACATCAGTTTTGGGCTCTGGGTAAACTTACATCAGAATGTTTGGGTTATTCAGAGAGAAAAAGTAAAGGACAGAATTTACGTAAATTTGAACAAAACGAAATTTTTAATCTTAAAATAAATGCTGTATTTGATAAGAAATTAGGGGTTGAAGTTTGTGAGTATCTAAATTACAGAGCATTAGTATTGGAAGAAAAAGTTAAACCACTCCTAATGGATCGAAAAGAAGCAAAAGATGTTTTTGAAAAACTGATTAAAGGCTATAAACCAAAATGTCATTTGCCTCTGAATAAGCAAAAAGGAGAAAAAAAGCATTTTAGCTATCTAACATGTATTGTGAATATCTTGACAGAGCAAACATTGAATGAATCATTTGATGATCGGCCAGGAAAATTTACAGTTGTAACAGATAACCGTAATTATCTTGTTACAACTTTTTCTCGATGGGTTGATGGCGCATATCCGGGAACTTATAATCCAAAAGCAATTTGGAAAATTAAGGAATATTATGGAACAACAACTTTTGGAAGCAGAGTTGCTGATGGAGTTTATGAGTCACAATTAGATGGTTACGAAATTAAGATCGCAGAAAAAATCGCCAAAAAAAGAATTCTTCATTATCTTTTAGTCGACGATATTTATACTTGGTGGGTAAAAGGGAAATCTTATTTGTGTCGGCTTGTGGATATGATGCACATGGGATTAGTGGATGAAGTTATTTTTGGTAAAGAAGTTCTCCTGAGATGGCCGAAAATAGTGAAATCTTGGAAGTCTACCAAGTAAGTAGTAGCCGATCATCAACATCTTCTCCGATCATCGTTCTCCCACCATTTTGCAGCCTGCGCAACATAGAACTACCGCAGTCTAGATAAACTTCTCTTTCAAATAACGTCTTCGGGACATTTATCAATATTTTTTTTTCTCCAGACTTTTTTTTGCCATCTATAGAGAGTACAATTTTTGCTCCTTTAGCTTTACATTCAACAATACAGTGAATCAAGTTGTCGAATTTAAAATTCTGAGCTCCGTATAAAATTGATTGAGAATCGATATACGGAGGATCACAATAAATGATATCATCTTGTTCCGCAGACTGCATAGTTGTTTCAAATGATTGGTTTAGAAATTGTACATTTTGTATTCTTTCTTTCCACTCCATTACTCTATACTCAAATGATTCAGGTGTTATCGGCGTATGAGGTCCGATGGGGGTGCTCATTTTACCCTCCCTGGTAAAACGAACTACTCCTCCGTAACAAGTACGACTAAGTAACATTAAATCTAAGCCGTTAGGCAGTGAGTTGTACCTTAATTTTATTTCATTGTAGGTTTCTAATCGATCGCGATAAAATTGAATAATATTTTTATGATAATGATTAATTAGTCGGTCTGGTTCATTCTGCAAAATATCCCAAATCGCTATTAATGGTTTTAAAGTGTCTGCTGCGATTGCTTGATGAGGACATAGTGTCGCCAATACTGCGCCCGTACCAAGGAAAGGTTCAATATATTTGTTATATTCTTTAGGAAAAAAAGAAACAATCTTTTCTGCAAATTTATATTTATTTCCTATCCATTTCAACAGTTGTCCTTTAGGCCTAACATGTACTTCATTTAATAATGACACTACACTCATTTTGACTCCTTTCCTTAAAAGATTGTAACAAAGTATGCCTAGAAGTAAAAAAGAAATAATTTTTTGTGAATCAAAATGTATTGGGAAAAAAGGAAAGGATTAATTAAGAATAAAATTTTATATCATACATTTAAGTAAGTATCAATGTTTTTTAATCTTGAGCTAGTTTATTTTTATTAACAAGAATCCCCTGAGAAAAGAATAATCCTTATGATATAATGACTCCCCATGAGCGAGCGGTTAATCAAAATTTATAAACAATTGGACATCCATAAGATCCAGGAGCAGCTTTTGGTCTGGGGGGAGTTATCCGGCCATTGTGCCCACTGCAGCGCCATGGGATTAAAGATGGAAATGCCCCATTGTCCGCAGTGTCGGACGACATTTAAATATATTGCGTTTAGGAATATCAAAGACCATCTTCCCAAAGTGCATAAAATAATTCGTGATAGGGCTGATCTGATGATCGTCGATTATGATGACTTCAAGCGCGTCAGCGGGGCTCTGAAAGCCGAGGAATTTTTAAAATGATCAATAAGGATAGATTGATTGCCCTGACCCAGAAAGTTCTCCAGATTGATTCTCAAAATCCGCCGGGAAATGAAGTCGCGATCGCTGATTTTCTCGTTAAAGATATGAAGAATCTCGGCGTTCAAATCAAAATTTATACATTTAAAAAAAACCGTCCGAATGTGATTGTCACGATCCCGGGCGTCTGGCCGAGGGCCAAGGCGGCTCAAGAGGCGATTCTCATCACACCGCACACCGATACTGTTCCACTGGGCAGCGGATGGAAATTTCCTTCGCTAGGCGGAAAAATTCATAACGGCCGGATCTACGGACGGGGTGCCAGCGATGACAAGGGAAATCTCGCCTGTTGCATGGAGGTGATCCATAGTTTGCTGGAAGATAAAATCCGGTTGAAGCGTGATGTGGTGATGGCTGCGACCGCCGATGAAGAAACCGGAAGCCATCAGGGGATTTTGCCTCTTTTGGAAAAGAAGATTTTGAAACCAAAGGTTGCGTTGATTTTGGATTCGGATGAATTTCACGCGATCATTGCCCAAAAAGGCCTGATACATCTTCGGGTTCAGGTTCACGGGAAAAAAGCCCATGCCGCTTACAATTGGCGGGGCAAAAGCGCGATCGAAATGGCGGCACAGATTATTCAGCGGTTGAAAGCGCACCAATTCAAATACTCCCAACATCCGCTGCTGCATCCCCCGACGAAGAATATCGGAACGATCCGCGGCGGTGACAAAGTCAACATGGTGGCGGATTTCTGCGAATTTTCCTTGGACATGCGTTATCTGCCGGGGATGAACCCGCAGCACATTCTCAAAGAAGTGAAACAGATCATCAAGAAAGTGACCACAAAATTTGAAATTGTCATCGATGACTGGCAATTGCCTTACGAGATCGACAGTCGGCATCCTTTTGTCAAGACCTATATGGAGACCGCGAAAAAAATGAAATATAAGACGCAGCTCAAGGCCAGCGAAGGCGCAACGGTCATTACTTTTTTTAAGAAGCACGGGATCCCGGCGTTCGCCACCGGTTACGGCTCCGCGGGCACCGCCCACACGACGGATGAATATGTGTCCATCCATAATTTGTATCAGGGCTCGAAATTATTGGAAACGTTTTTGAAGGAATATGACCGGACATGAGCCCGCAGAATCATGTGATTGCCTCAACGGTGGTCAGCGGCGCTTTTTATGCCGCGACCCATTCCTGGGAAGGGACCGTGGGATGTTTCTTGAGCGGGATTTTTATCGATATCGATCATCATTTTGATCTTTGGATATATAAAAGAAAACCTCTGTGGTCATTGAAAGACCTGTATCATTTCTGCGATGTCGAGAAGGGCGGGAAACTGCACCTGGTTTTTCATTCGTATGAATTGCTGTTGATTCTTTGGGTGTGTCTGGTGGTTTTTAAAATGGATTTGTTATGGTGGGGGATCGCGGTTGGGATGACGGTTCATATCCTGTTCGATCAATTCACCAATTCGCTCAAACCTTTGGTGTATTTTTTGTCTTACCGGATGAGACACGGGTTTTCGAAACAGTGCGTTTTCCCGGAGGAAAAATACCGGACGCTGATCCAGGGGCGGGATGATCTTTATGTCTAAGGGGGCGCTGAGTTCAATCGTTTTGTCAGTTTTTTTTACGACCTGTGTATTTGCGGCGGACATCAAATCTTCGTTTGCCCCGGGTGAAAAAATCACCTACGCCATTAAAAAGATGGGGATGAAGGCGGGGACAGCGACGTTGAGTTTTCAGGGGCCTGCCAAAATAAAGGGAAGGGATTCGGTCCTGATTGTTTTCACCGCAAAGGCGCTTAATTTTTTCGATGAAGAAAAGATTTATGTCGATGCAAAAAGTTTTTATCCGCTGGTGGTGGAGCGTAATCTCAACATTTTCGGAAAACGCGAGAAAATCACGGAAGAATATTTAACGGAAAAGCATCTGGTCAAAATTTCCAAAGAAGCCGGAAAACAAAAGAGCGAGCAGAAAATCGAGAAGCGGGCAATCCTGGATAATATTTATAGTTTCATCTTCCGTTACCGGCAGTCGGGGCAATTTAAAATCGGCGAAGTTCTGCAGATGCATTTACCGACGAAAGAATTAAAAGTCAAATTGGATTCAACGGCTAAACTTAAAATCGCCGGTAACGAATATTCAACCTACTATATGACCAGCGATCCGAGCCAGTATGCGATGTGGTTTGATACAAGTTTTAAAAAGATTCCATTGCGCATTGATGGGGCGGTTGGGTTCGGCGATACCTCGATGGTCATGGTCAAATATGAAGAGGGAATTGAGAAGTAAAGACAAAAATAATGACTTATCCCGATAAAAAAGGACATTTTGGCGAATTCGGCGGACGGTTTGTTCCGGAGACATTGATCGCACTCCTGGATGAACTCGAACGGAATTTTTACGCCCTCCAGTCCGATAAAAAATTTCAAAAAGAATTCAAAGATTATCTTGCCGAATATGCCGGACGGCCCACCCGGCTGTATTTTGCGAAACGGTTAAGTCAGCAGCTGAAAACCCTGAATGTTTATTTAAAACGTGAAGATCTTTTGCATACGGGTGCGCATAAAATTAATAATACGATTGGGCAGATTTTGGTTGCCCGGCGCATGGGAAAAACGAGGATCATTGCGGAAACCGGCGCCGGTCAGCATGGGGTGGCGACTGCGACGGTCTGCGCGCTTTTCGGATTAACGTGCGAAGTGTACATGGGGGCGGAGGATGTCGAACGCCAATCGCTCAATGTCATGCGGATGCGTTTGTTGGGCGCTAAAGTCATTCCGGTAACGAGCGGATCACAGACTCTTAAAGACGCGATGAATGAAGCGATCCGGGACTGGGTGACCAATGTCCGGAATACATTTTATATTATCGGATCTGTTGCCGGGCCGCATCCTTATCCGCTGATGGTGCGGGAATTTCAGGCGGTCATCGGGCGGGAGGCGCGTAATCAATTTTTAAGCAAAGAAAAAAAGTTGCCTGATTATCTTTTGGCCTGTGTCGGCGGCGGTAGCAATGCGATGGGGCTGTTTCATGCGTTTTATAACGATCGTTCGGTCAAAATGATCGGTGTCGAGGCTGCCGGGTTAGGATTGAATTCCGATCAACATTCGGCTGCGTTGGCGGCGGGTACGGTTGGTGTTTTGCATGGGAGTAAAAGCAAGCTTCTGCAGGATGCGGACGGTCAAGTGAAGATGGCCCATTCGATCGCGGCGGGCCTGGATTATCCCGGTGTTGGACCGGAGCATAGTTATTATAAGAAGACGGGACGCGCGCGGTATGTGTCTGTTTCCGATGCAGGGGCGTTGCGCGGGCTTAAATTGTTATCGCAAACCGAAGGGATTATCCCGGCGCTGGAAACCGCTCACGCGATCAGTTATCTGGAAAAGCTGGCGCGCGAAGTCAAAAAGAAATCCAGCGTGATCGTCTGTCTTTCAGGACGCGGAGATAAAGATGTCGCGTCGTTGAAGGGGATTTTGTAGTTCTTAAACGTAAGATGAGGGACGTTAGAGGTAAGATGTTCGCGTCTTGCATCTAACATCTGATGTCTCTTTTAATAAAATTTAATTATGAATAGAATCGATTTAACATTTCAAACTCTGCGCGACAAAAAGAAAAAAGCCTTCCTGGCCTTTATCACGGCCGGAGACCCTTCGTTGAAGGCCACCGAAGAATTGGTGCTGGCCTTTGAACGCAGCGGCGTGGATATTGTCGAATTAGGCGTTCCCTTTTCCGATCCTCTGGCCGACGGCCCGACCATTCAAGCATCTTCGCAAAGAGCGCTGAACAATAAGGTCAGTCTGGAAAAAATTATCCGTACGGTTGAAAACATCCGCAAGCGATCGAATATTCCGATCGTTCTGATGACTTACTACAATCCGGTTTTTTCCTTGGGAGAAGAACGTTTTGTGCGGCAGGCCAAACAAGCCGGTGTGGATGGCGTCATCATTCCTGATTTGCCGCCCGAAGAAGCCGCCCAATTAATCCGGGTCGCCAAGAAAGCGGATTTCCGGACGATCTTTTTTATTTCTCCCACCACGACGTCGCAACGGATGAAAACCATTGTGAAGGCCTCAACGGGATTTATTTATTATGTTTCCTTAACCGGGGTGACCGGGTCGCGTTCCAAACTTCCGTCGGATATCGTTCATCAGATTAAAAAGGCAAAACGTTTAACCAAGCAACCGATCTGCATCGGTTTTGGAATTTCGAATCCGACCCAAGTCAAAGAGCTCTCGCGCATTTCCGATGGCGTCATTGTGGGAAGCGCCATTGTCAAAGCAATCGTTAAAAATCAAGGAAAGGCCAATCTGGTCAGGAATGTTGAATCCTTTGTAAGGTCTTTGACGGCCCAACGATAGAAATTGAATTTTGAGAAAGGTTTGGTTTATGTTTGAGAAAACGGTTTTATCAAATAATATCAGAATCATCTCGCAACCCATGAAAGGACGCGACAGCGTTTCGGTTGGGTTGTGGATTGCCACCGGCGGACGTTATGAAAACGACCGCATCAAAGGGGCGGCGCATTTCCTGGAGCACATTTTATTTAAAGGGAGCAAGAAGTATTCCTGCGAGCAGATCAAAGAATTGATTGAAGGCGTCGGCGGTTCGCTCAACGCCTTTACCTCGGAAGAATCCACCTGTTACTTTGCCAAAATCCCGGCCAAACATTTAAACAGCACGTTTGATATCCTGGCGGATATGGTTTTTTCTCCGTTGATCCGAAAAGAGGATGTCGATAAAGAGCGCTCGGTCATTTTGGAAGAGATCAAGATGTACCATGACGTGCCGCAGTATTTTGTCATGGAGCTTTTGGATGAATTGATCTGGCCCGATCATCCGTTAGGCAAAAATCTCGCGGGGACATTAGAGTCGGTGGGAGGGCTGACCTCGGAGGCGTTGCGCCGGTTTCATCAGGAGCATTATTTTCCATCCAATATCGTCATCGCGGCCTGCGGGCAACTAAAACACTCCAGTTTTGTGACCATGGCCAAGAAAAAATTATACAAAATGAACGGAGTGAATAAAACCGATTTTATGCAAGCGGACAACAACCAACGCAAAGCTAAAGTCAAATTGTTTAAGAAAGACATTGAACAGATGCATGTGTCCCTCGGGATGATTGGTTTACATAATGACCATAAGGACAAGTACGCGTTGAGTCTGTTGAATGTGATTTTAGGGGGCAATATGTCCAGCCGGCTTTTTGATGAGGTCCGCGAGAAGCGCGGTCTGGCCTATTCGATTTCCAGCGGAACGAAGGCGTTAAAAGATACGGGTGTGTTTCTCGTCCGCGCGGGGGTGGATAATAAAAAAATTGTCCAAGCCATTGAGGTCATTGGGCAGGAATTGGAACGGATTTGTAAAGAGGACGTCAAGACCGATGAATTAAAGCGGGCGAAAGACTATCTGCTCGGCCAGGTTTTGTTGGGACTGGAAGACACTTTGGAGCACATGCTTTGGCTGGGAGAATCAATCATTACGCTGGACCGGGTGAAGACGTTAAAGGATGTTGTACGGGAAGTGAATAAGGTTAAAGTTACCGACATCAAGCGGGTCGCCAACGAAATCCTGCGCAAGGAGCGGTTTAATCTGGCTTTGGTCGGTCCGATTGAATCCGCACAGGAGAAAGCTATTCTGGAAATTTTTGAAAATTAAAATATTCCGATTTTTCGGATTTTTTGAATTGACAAATAATTTAGCTTCCATTAGACTCTTATCAAAATTCGAAAGACAACACATCTTGGATTGAAAATGATTTTCAAAAGCTGAAGGAGGTGAGGTTAATTACGTATAAGGTGTGATCGATGGAAGTTGGATAGATTCTTTGATTGCAGTTCAGGAATCTTGAATTGAAATTTAAGTTAACCCCGAAAATTTGGTTGTTCCGTAAGGGAGGAACCAAAGGGCCCGTTGGGCAGATTTCGAGAATCTGGGTCAAACATGCAGTTATAATTTCCCTTAGGAGAAAAATATGTCAGAACTAGAATTCTATGATGTGAAGAGCAAAGCCAAGTTTAAGTCAACTGAATTTACCGTGAAAGAAAAAGGGGGACGTTTTTTTGCCGTGACCAAAGCCAAGAGCGGTCCTCATGAATGTTGGCGGGTTTTATCTAAGGATCAAGCCGCGAAATTTAAGAAGTAACATCAGCGTTTGTTCTACGCAATGTGAAAAGGAAGAATTAATCATCAAAAAGGTTCAATCAACTTCAATCAATACAGCTAGAATAATCGCAGGGTTTGCGGCTGATAAGAAGGCAGAAAATATTATTATTCTGGATATGCGTAAGGTCGCAAATTTCTGCGATTATTTTGTGATCTGTTCAGGCGATTCTGACCGGCAGCTCAAGGCGATCGCCCAAGGAATCGATGAAGGGCTTAAAGATCTCGGGATTAATTTACATTTGAAGCACGGTATGAAGTCGACAACGTGGATCTTGCTGGATACCGGAGATGTTGTCGTCCATATCTTTGAAACCCAGGCCCGTGAGTTCTACGGATTAGAGTATCTCTGGCAGGACGCAAAACAGGTCGCCTGGAAAAAAAGCAATTTGAAACGATAAGCGGAACGAAGATTTCCTTAAACCATTCAGATGGTTTCCCTATAGAAAGTTTAAGCCCGGAGGTCCATCCGTGCTTGGCTCCTCTCTTTAAATTGAACTCAATCAGTTGATGAGACAGACATTGTCCTTGCAGTTTCTGGGGACGAAGGTAATATCCAGAGTGAAGTCGTCAGACAATGATAACGGAAATAAAAGAAAATCTAAAAGAACTCATCTGTCAAACCAGCAAAAAGCTGTATCCTTCGTTAGATCCTTCCGCAATCGTACTAGAAATCCCCAGCGACAAAAAGTTCGGCGAATATTCCTGCAACATCGCGATGCGTTTGGCCAGCCTCCTCAAAAAAAATCCTGTTGATACCGCTACAACGATCAGCAAACTCATCAAAGAAGAAATCGGCTCCACCCTTTTAGCCCAAAGGATCGAAGACATCCAGGTGGTCAAGCCGGGTTTTATGAATTTTTATCTGGCCCCGAAGGCTTTGTTCGATATCCTGGAATCTGTTTTAGAGTTAAGGAACCGCTACGGTCAGTCGCAAAAAGGCAAAGGGCAAAAAATCCAGGTCGAGTTCGTCAGCGCCAACCCGACCGGCCCGCTCAGTGTGGCCCACGCCCGCCAGGCCGCGGTGGGAGACGCCTTAGGTAATATCCTGAAGTTTTTAGGTTATGAAGTAAAGAAAGAATTTTATGTCAACGATGAAGGAAACCAGATCAATATCCTGGGCCGGTCGATCGAATTGCGAGGAAGGGAAATCCTCGGGGAAAAAGTTGAGTTTCTGGAAGACGGTTATCAAGGGGATTATATTGGTGACATGGCGAGGATTTTTATGGACCGGGAAAAGTTGACTTCGATTGCCAAGCTCAATGCAAAAGATCCCGCGGATTTTCGTCGGTTCGGGGTCGATCATTTAATGGCGGTCATTCAGAAAGAACTCAACGACTTCGGCGTGCATTTTGATATCTGGTCGTTTCAATCCAAGATCGCCACCAACCCGGAAATCGAAAAAGTCCTCAATGAATTAAAGACCAGAGGATTTATCTATGAACAGGAAGGGGCGGTCTGGTTTAAGTCAACGGCTTTGGGCGATGATAAAGATCGTGTAGTTAAGAAAAGCGATGGCAACTATACCTATTTGACGCCGGATATTGTTTACCATAAAGATAAGTTTGATCGAGGGTTTAACCGGCTGATCAATATTTGGGGGCCGGATCATCACGGCTATATTCCCAGGATCAAGGCCGCGGTCCAGGCGATGGGGCGAAGCAAAGAGGCGTTGGATGTTTTGATTGTCCAACTGGCAACGATTTTCCGGGACGGAAAACCGCTGTCGATGTCTACGCGCCGAGGCCAGTATATCAGTTTAAGAGAGGTCATGGATGAAGTGGGCTGTGACGCCGCGCGGTTTTTCTTTTTGATGCGTCATATCAAGGCGCATCTGGAATTCGATTTGGAGCTGGCCAAAAAACAAACGGCGGAAAATCCGGTCTACTATATCCAATACGCGCACGCAAGGATCAGCAGTATTCTGAAGATGGCCGCGCACCCCGGTCTTGTTGTGGCTAAGAAATTTCAACGGCTCAAAGAAGTCGAGGAATTGGATTTGATCAAAAAGATCAGCCAGTTTCCGGAAGTGGTCTCGATTTGCGCTCATCAATTGGACCCTTATTTATTAACGGCTTATCTGCAGGAATTGGCTTCGACCTTTCATAAATTTTATGACCGTAACCGGATCATTGATGCCGAAAACAAGGCATTATCTTCCGAACGCCTGGCGTTGAGCGAGGCGACGCGGATTGTTCTGGCTAATGGTCTGACTCTGTTAGGGCTGAGCAGCCCGGAAAAGATGTAACGATGAGAAAGAAATGGAAAATCAAAACGCCTAATCCCAAACTCCAGGTTGAGTTGAGCGATGCGTTAAAGATTCATCCCATTATTGCGCAGATTTTGATCAACCGCCGGATTGAGACGGTTGAGGAAGCGGATTATTTCCTGAACGGCGATTTATCCCAACTGCACAATCCATTTTTATTAAAAGATATGGACAAAGCGGTGGAACGGATCAAACAGGCGAGAGACCAAAACGAACGCGTTTTAATTTTCGGGGATTATGATGTCGATGGCGTCACATCGTCTGTATTATTAAAAATAGTGTTAGCGCGCTTCGGGATCACAAGCATGAATTACATTCCGCACCGGATGCAGGAGGGATATGGTTTAGGGCAGAGTATTGTCGCCTACGCGAAAGAACGGGATGTTCATTTGGTGATCACCGTCGATTGCGGGATCAGTTCTCTGGACGTTGTGTCTGCCCTGCAGTCCAGCGGAATCGATGTGATTATTTTGGACCATCATGAGCCGGGAGAATCTCCGTTGCCGCAGGCCGTTGCGGTGATCGATCCCAAGCGCCAGGATTGTTTCTATCCATATAAAGGGCTGGCAGCGGTGGGACTGGTGGCCAAATTGTCCCAGGCCCTGCTCGGGCGTATTCCCGAAGATTATTTGGATCTGGTCGCCATCGGAACCATTGCGGATGTCGCTGAACTGAGGGGAGAAAACAGGATCTTTGTCAAAGCGGGATTACCTCAGATCGATAAAACCAAGAATTGCGGGTTGAGGGCGTTATTGGATGTGGCAAAAATCAGCGGCAAAAAATTTCGGCCGTCGTATGTTGGTTTTATTTTAGGCCCGAGAATCAACGCGACCGGCCGGATGGGATCGGCTCTGCAATCGCTGGATCTTTTATTAAGCGAAAATACCGAGCGGGCCTACGATTTGGCCAGGAGCTTGGAAGAACATAATACCCTGCGGCAAAAGATTCAGAACAATATCATCGAAGAAGCGATGAGCATTATTGAACGCGAGGTCAATTTTAAAGAGCACAAAGTGATTGTGCTGCATAAAGAGGGGTGGCATAAAGGGGTCTTGGGGATTGTGGCTTCCAAGATCACCGAGAAATATTATCGTCCGACCGTTGTGATTTCAACCGAATCTGGTGTGGGCACGGGTTCGGCGCGTTCGATCGAAGGGTTTCATATCTACGACGCGCTGCGCTCTTGTTCTTCGCATCTGGAAAATTATGGCGGACATAAACGCGCGGCCGGGTTGACCGTGCGAAGCGAAAATATCGATTTTTTCAGAAAAGCGATTAATGATTTTGCGGAGAGTATGATGCAGATGACAGATCTCGTTCCGACTTTGGAACTGGACGCCCAGATTCCTTTGTGTTCGATTTCGATGGATTTGGTGAACCGGATTGATTCCTTGGAACCTTACGGGGAAGGGAATCCCGTGCCGATGTTTTGTTCCAGAAAATTGATGGTGAAAGGACCTGTGCAGATCATGGGCCGTGAAACGATCAAATTCTGGGTGACCGATGGGATCGCCACACTCCCGGTCGTTGGTTTTGGGATGGCGCATCTCAGAGATAGTATTGGCTCTGGACAAAAAGTCGATCTGGTTTATTCGGTGTCCATAGATGATTGGAACCAGCAATCCACCATATCGCTCAAACTAAAAGATTTGAATGAATGTGAATGAGAAGGGGAATGAATCTGCCACGGGGTTGGTCGCAAGACAGACGGATTAAGCTTTTTCGATTTTTCCGGCTTGAATACAGCTTGTACAGACCAGCGTTCTTTGAATCGTTCCTTCGAGATTGATTTTGATTTTTTGAAGGTTAGGCAGAAATCGACGCATCGTTTTTCCGGTGATTTTGGAACCGGCCCCGCCGTGAAGCTTGCGGGCACCGCGTCTTTTATATTTGCATCCCGGGATGGATCCTTTACCGCATATTGCACAAAATCTAGCCATTTGATTGTCCTGTTTTTAAAGTACTAAAAATTTGTAAGTTTATTGATCGCCCTTCGATGAAATGGAAGAAAAGTTCAATAAGGCTTTTAGTATATTAGAAAATTTTGTTTTGTCAAGGGCGTTTTCTGTGGCCGCTTTGTTGGCGCAATCGTCAATAAATCAGGTTGATTTCCGGAATAGTTATACTAGAATGGTAAAAGATTTTAGACCAGAATGAACGAAATGATTACAAATTATTTCAGAATGAATACAATGATACGGTTTATGGAGAACATTTAGATTGATCAATCCTGCGCCTGTAGCTCAATTGGATAGAGCATCAGCCTACGGAGCTGAGGGTTAGAGGTTCGACCCCTCTCAGGCGCGTCAGTCTTCGCCAAAGTGCTCGACCTTCGGTCGGCCTTTGGCTTCGTCTGACTTCGCCTGAAAACTTTATAGAAAACAGAAGGGAAGATCACAAAAGTCCTAAAGCCAGCGCATATACTCGACAGTACACTCCAAATATAATTATGTTCGATCAAATATTGATGAAAGAGGCGATCAAGCTCGCTCAGGAAGCGGATGCCCAGGATGAGGTCCCGGTCGGAGCGGTGATTGCTTACAATAATAAAATTATCGCCAGGGCGCACAATCAGGTCGAGGCCTTGAAAGATCCTACCGCCCATGCCGAGATGATTGCCATCACTCAGGCAACGCATTATCTATCTTGTAAGTGGTTGCATGATTGTACGCTCTATGTTACAATTGAGCCCTGTAGCATGTGCACCGGCGCGCTGATTTTAGCGCGGATCAAAAAAATTTGTTTCGGTACCGCTGATCCCAAGACCGGAGCGTGCGGTTCCATTGTCAACTTAGCGCAGCACAACAAACTGAATCATAAGATCGAAGTCGGAGAAAATATTTTGACGGAAGAATGTGCCGCGTTGATGAGTCAGTTTTTCAGTCGGAAAAGAAAACCCTTGAAGGATTAATTAATCCTTTTATTTTTCACGCCTGGAACACCAATCTGAATTTTTATCCTCGGAAATATTCTCTTGTCCAATTCTAAGGAGAGGTGGCAGAGTGGCCGAATGCAGTTGCCTGCTAAGCAACTGACCTGGTAACGGGTCCTCGGGTTCAAATCCCGACCTCTCCGCCAGGCTTCGTCTGGGGAATGAACAGACCGCAGTGGGACTACGCCTGGCTTCTAAGAAAAACATGACATAAATTTTGAAGTCAGGCGAAGTTGAACACGATGAGTATTCAACGAAGACTGACCTCTCCGTTTTACTGCGCCCCGAAATCCCAAGAATCAAAACGACTGCAAAATTTTTTTTATCCCTCTTTATATTATAAAAAATTACATATTCTCTTGCTAATAAAAGGTTATATGTTAGGATAAAACCATTCAAAAATTAATCCAATGATCAGTCGCAATATCAAAAAAATTCAAAAGATATGAAAAAAATGTTTATCCGTCGTTTTCTTGCGGTGTTTTTATTTTTTTCTTTGATGATGTTCTCAAGGTTGAGTTATGCTGCATCCGGTTCATCAGCGCTTCCGTCTCAGAAAAACCGCAACCAGATCATCGATGGCGAATTCAAATGCATCCGTCAGCACATGAACCAAAATAGAGATTTAATCTGGGACGATGTCTGTTATTCCTCGGAAGATTTGAACGATCGTTTATCGACTCGACAGAAAATCATCAAAAGTGCTTTAGATTCTTTGGAAAACGCATCCGAACCGCAAGAGGCCGTTCGATACGCTAACCAAGACCATTCGGATCTCGATTCGTTTCTTGCTTCACGGCCGGATCTTTATGAAGCAGTAACGTCTCCTCAACAGCCTGAAGCAAAGCGGGATTTGCCTTCTGTTCCTGAGAAAAAAATCATGATGGTTAAGAAAAATCAGTTCACCTTTGGGACAGAAATCTCTCACATCAGTTACAAAGAACCTGAATTTCAATTGGAAGAGAAAGGTTTTATGTTTGGTATTTATGGTTCCTATGCCCATCGGATGGATCAATCCGATACTCTGTTCTCGAGTGTAATTAACATGTATAAAATTGACGGGAAAGTGAGTTACGGACAGGTGGATTATAAGTCGGATCCCTCCGGGACGATCGATGATATTGATGATTACATGATCGAAACGCGGGCCGTGTTGGGCTACGATCATTTTTTAAGTCCTCAAACGCTCGTGACTCCTTATGGAGGGGTGGGGTTTAGATATCTTAATGACGATCTCGGTGGAAAAGAATCTTCTTTAGGACAGTTTGGCTATGAACGGGCGTCTCATTATATTTATTTGCCATTGGGTGTTGATTTGACCCATCAACTAGATGCCGATTGGGTGATCGGAGGAAATTTTGAATTTGATGTCTTTTTAGTCGGATATCAGGACAGCTATTTGACCGATGTGGATGCTTCCAATTTTCCTGATTTACATAATACACAAGAGAGGGGATTTGGCTTGCGTGGTTCCATGAAATTAGTTAAAACAGGCCAGAGTTGTGATTTTGTTGTTGAACCATTTGTCCGTTATTGGCATATTAGAGCATCGGATGTCAATATTGGCGTATCCTTTGCCGGTTCGGTGAGCGCAGGACTGGAGCCGGACAATAATTCCACGGAATTCGGACTCAAATTAGGTTTACAATATTAACTCGCCATGAGGTTGAGTGGCTAGTACTTTGTCAAACCAGTTTTTAATAGTTGATCCGGCTATATTTTTAATGAAATCAACTATTAAAAATAAAATTGACAAAGTACTAAAAAAGAAAAAACCAATAACCGCAGATTGTTTCCTTCCTGAAAATTGTTTTAATCCGATCAATGAACGCTAAAAAAAATATTTTTTGGGACGACTTTGCCAGGAATTCTGACCGCGATCGTCAGCCTTTTGACCGCGATCGTCGGACTGAGACCGCTTTGCACAAATCTCTTCCAACCTGGCCGCAGACCGGGATGACCGACCACGTGAGAATTTTTCCGGACGGCCGGTCGATTGCCGGCACAAATTATACAGGAGTCAGCGTCGCGGGTACAAAACGCTGAACCAGTGAGCACCGTACGCGCGGCGCCGAATTACTATGAACTTATTAGTCGTTTCCTCCATTTCGCGTTATGCCGGTATCGAGGTTGGCGGGGCGGAAACCTCGCTGCAACTGATCGCGGAAAAATTCGCACAACTCGGGGAACATGTTGTTTTTCTGACGCATCGCCGATCTTTTATTCCCGGTTGTACCCGACAGCACATCACGCCAATGCTTTTGACTCAACAACCCAACCCGATGGATGAATCCAATCGTAAACCGGCTGGTGGGATGGAAAAATCCGGAAACGGCATCGATGTTTATTTCCTGACATGTTTTCGCTGGCCCTATTTGAAGGGATGGCTGTTTCCGGAACAAGGAGAACAATTCCGTACGTATCAGCGGCGGCGATGGATTGCGCATATTGTTAAGAGTCGGAACATTGATCTTATCCACACCTATGACACCATCAACGATACCGCTGATGTTTTGAAGGCTCGGGAGATTTATCATCTTAAGATTAAAGTGGTCAAGCGGGTGGCCGGTTTGTTCTGGGCGCATCAATTAAATCTTGGAATGGTTTCCCGCGAAAAAGTGGAGTGGGTGTTTAATTCGGTTGATGCCGTCAATTTTTTGACGGCCCGGCAGAGAGATTTGGTTTATCAAACGGCCCAAGACCACAATATCCATCTTCATCCTAAAAAGGAGATGATCCTTGATATCGGCATTAATCTGGATCTTTTTCATTATCAGGCATTGGAACGGAAAGACCACGTATTTAAAATTGTCTGTGTCACACGATTTGCGGCTTACCAGAAACGGCCTGAACTGTTAATTGAGGCGTTACAGAGGATCGGAAATCCGAACATTGTGGTTGAATTTGTCGGGATCGGAGATAGTCTTGAATATTGCCGTCATCTGACGCAGAAATTAAATCTGAATGACCGAGTGACCTTCCATGGATATGTCGCGCAGAAAGAATTAATCAAGATCGTTTCGGCATCGGATCTTTTTGCTTTACCGACCAAATATGAGGGGATGCCGAAAGCCATGCTGGAGGCGATGGCGCTGAAGATTCCGTGTCTCGTTTCGGACATCGTACCGATGAACGCTTATGTTCAGGACGGGCAAAACGGTTTTTTGGCGCAAAATTTCCCTGAACACTGGGCGCGAAAAATCGAAGAGATCTATCTCAATCGACATCGATTACCGGAAATCGTTCAAAAGGGATGGGAGTTTGTCAGCCAGAATTATGACGCGAATCAAAATATTTTAAAATACCGGCAACAATTTCAGGAGTTATTGGCTTGCTCTTTACCAAAAATAGTATGAAGGCCAATAGAACGAACTTAATACTTTTAATGAAGAAAAGGTCAATCCCTCGACTTGCCCCACGGCCATGGGCGTGGGAGCATGGCTCGGGATGGAACCCTTTTATAAGAGGGACGCATTGTAAAAGTACCGAAGGGCAACCCAAGGGACCACGGGCATGCCTGGGGGGTTCCATAATCAAAATGGAGGAAAGCACATGAAGAAATATTTATTGGCCATCGGTTTTCTTTTGATCTGCGGCGTTGCCTGGGCTTCGAACGATTATGTTAAAGTACGTTATCACCCGGGCTATGATATGTCCGGATACACCATGGACGTCATGATAGAGGATTCGTTCGATGGGAGGAATGTCGTTATTTCCAATGTGTATCAGAAACTTAAAGAACTTGAAAAATCCGGCCGCCTTGACTACGCCTGGCCCGATGCGCCTTTACTGTCGATAGAGGTGAATTACAAAGGAGAGGTCATAAAATCCTCGATTTCGCCGAACATATCGGATGGCACGCCGGAGTTTAAGGAATTCAGCCGTTTGTGGAATGACGCTTACGCGATCGCGTGGAATAGTATCGAAAAAAAATTGAAACCTTAAGCAGAGGAAAGCCGGCTGTTTTCCTGTCAGGAGAAGTATGTTAAACTGACTGATCTATTTAATACCCAAAACCTATCATGCATATTTTATGCCGAACCCGCGTTAAATATTAATTTGAAAATATGAGGGTTATTTATGAATAAACATTCTGCTGTTCAATGGACAAAAACTTTTCTCATGGTTGTTGGGTTGTTTGCGCTTTTTGGGTTCATCAAGCATGACAATATTTTTCATCTTGCTGATTGGACTGTTGTTCAGTGGGGGAAAGAACATGTTTATTGGCCGATCACGAATAGATTTCGAGAGCTGATGCTGAAACCCGTTTCATTGACGATGATTTTAATCATTCTCGCATTGCAATATTTCTTTCCAGCCAAACCAAGACAAAAAATTCTTAGTCTTGGTTTGGCCCAGGATATTGTGTTTGTTTTGACAGGCGCGGTCACCAATCTCCTGGTGACCATGGCCTACGTGTCCTTTCTTCGGGGTTTTTATAATCAGCATCTTTCTTTTCTAACCATTACACCGCTGTGGGCTTGGCCAGAGGCCATGCGGCTTATTCTCGCGGTCTTGGCGGCAGATTTTGTTTACTGGCTGCACCATTATGTACGTCATCTGGTTCCATGGTTTTGGGAATTTCATGCGATCCATCATTCCCAAAAAGAGCTCAATATGTTTACTGACGACCGCTATCACTTCATTGAATATGTCATAGAAGGTACGTTTAATGTGATTATTCTCTCCATCTTTACAGTCGGCACCACACAGATTATTTGTTTTGAGATCATTCGCAAATGGTACACACGTTTGTATCATAGTAATTTCAAAAGTAACTACGGCATCCTGCGTTATGTTTTTGTGACGCCGCAGTCTCATCGCGTTCATCATTCGATTGAATTGCGGCACCGCGACAAGAATTTCGGAGTCCTTCTGAGTGTTTGGGATCATCTGTTCGCAACCCAGTATCGAGGCTATGATGAATACCCTGACACCGGGATCACCGATCCGGGATTCCCTCATGAAAAAACAGCCGCTGGATTTGGTCTCTTTTGGACGTTCTTGGTTCAGCATATATATCCGGTCAAAAAAATTATTGGGAGTTTAGTCTCAAGGAATAAGGTCGGCCAGTAGAAGGGATCAATCTCTCCCAAGATGCCGGAGGATTCAAGCCCGGGAAAAAATATCGAAGATAAACTGAAACTTTAAAGAAGAATGGAAGGGAGGAGACTTAGATGAAAAATATATTGTTAGGATTTCTAGGAGTGGTTCTGATTTTATCGGGATCGACCAAGACATTCGGGTCGATGGATATTCCGCCCATCCAGGGAAGCGCGGAATTACAAAAGCTAAAGTCATTCGCCGGCGAATGGTCAGGAAAGCATAAAGAAGGTGATCAGGAAATGGACGCGGTGGTCACGTATGAGGTCACTTCGAATGGCAGCGCCGTTGTTGAGAAATTACTTTCCGGGACCCCGCATGAGATGGTCACGATTTATTACGACGATAAAAACGGAAAACTTGCGATGACCCATTTCTGCGCGATTGGAAATCATCCCCAGATGAGCCTGACCTCAACGAAAGATAACCAATTCGACTTTGTCTTCTCGGAGCGCTCCGATCTTGATCCTGCCACCGATGACCATATGCACGCGTTCAGTCTTTTCTTTATTGAACTTTTCCTTTCTAATTCTAAATCTCTCGCTGGCAACATCGATGCTGGCGAGAGATTTAGAGTTTCGTTTAATAGAAAGAAGCTCAATAAGGGCGAACATCAATTGGGGCAGGAATGGACCCTGTATCAAGACGGCAAACCAGCCCAGATCTCGATTTTTGATTTTATCCGTAAGATATAATTCTTGGAATAGACCTATTTGTCTGATCTTTTTTTAGACTTCCGATCTCACTTGAGCTAATGTGGTGCTCTCTCCCGTTTGTCTTTCTGATCAATCGGCGGACAGGGAGATTTAACATTCTTTTTACTAAAGAGAAGCTTAATAAGTACATTTTGAGCAAGAAAATTGTAACATTTTTCTTCACACTGCGATTAAAGAGATGAAAGGCTAAACTCATGGAAAGAACCGATGAAGATCTGATGAACGATAAAAAAGCAAGCCGCAAAGAGGTGGCGCAGATTATCTTCAAGCGTTATAAAATACGAATTTTCGGTTTTTGTCTGCGGATGCTGGGCAATCGGGCGGATGCCGAGGAGGTGGCGGGGGAGGTATTCTTGGCGCTTTTGGTGAATCGTTATCGTGATGATGCGAAGACAAAGTTCTCGACCTGGCTCTTCACGATTGCCCGCAATCAATGCGTCAGCCGGTTACGCAAACGTAAAACCGAACTCTCGTTGTGGCGGGTTTCGGAAAAAAACGGCGAAGAAGAACCCTGGGATCTCCCGGACCACAAAGAAGCCTTAAGTGAGACCTTAAACAAACAAGAAATATCCGCCTATATCCGCAAACTGATGGACAAACTCCCCGAAGAACAGAAAGAAGCGATTGTCTTGCAGCATTATGACGGGTTCAGCTATGAGGAGATCAGCCGGATTTTAGATTGTTCCCTGGATAAGGTCAAAATTTTAATCTTTCGAGGTAAAGAAAAACTGCGCGTGGAGCTGAAAGCGTTCCTCAAGGAGGAAAAACGATGAATGAACCGATGAATATAAGAGAATTGATTTCGCGTTATGTCGACGGCCAGGTTAACCTTGAAGAAAGACGATTGGTTGAAGATCAACTGAAACAATCAACAGATTTAAACGCTTATTATCAAGAATTAAAGAAATTGAACAAAGTGCTGGATGAATGGACGACCGAAACGGTCTCCGGAGACTGGGAGACAAAGATGAACAACTTGCTTGGAACAACATCACAGGAGGATCATCCCATGAAAAAGACAACGTATTTCTGGCTACATAGGAAATTATCTGATTTCCTATCCCCCCTTGTTTTCTCTGAAAACAAAGTAGGGGGGGCTGCAAAAATCGCTGATAAATTATCGTCGAATGCGATTTTCTTGCAGACCGGCGTTTTGGTGACGCTGTGCATTATGCTTTTTGTGACGGTTCAAGTTTATGTGAAACGAGGTTTGCAGGGACGACTAAAAAGTGCGACCGACGATATCGGGGATCAATTTTCTGTAGGAAATGCCAGTCAATATCAACCATATTATCTCACTACAGATTATTCTATAGAGAGAGAAATGGCCGAAGAGTCCTGGCGCTACAACGCGAACATGAACACCGAGGAATACGGCCACCTCAATGAAAACCAATTTTTGACCGCGAAAGACAATCCTCTCTCGACCTTCTCCATCGATGTGGATACCGCCTCCTACAGCAATATCCGACGGTTTCTGGAAGGCAATCAAATGCCTCCGGTGGACAGTGTGCGTATTGAGGAGATGATCAATTATTTCAGCTATGATTATCCTCAGCCGAAAGGTGCGGATCCATTTTCAATGACGACCAAAGGGGCGGTCTGCCCGTGGAATTCCGCGCACCAGTTGGTTTTGGTGGGATTGCAGGGAAAGGTTTTAGATCCCGGACATCTGGCTCCGAGCAATCTGGTTTTTCTGATCGATGTTTCGGGATCGATGGCGGACGCGAATAAGCTGCCGCTTCTCAAATCCGCTTTGAAGATGATGGTCAATCAATTGACTGAGAAGGAACACGTGGCGATCGTTGTGTATGCCGGTGCTGCCGGAGAAGTCTTGGGTTCAACTCCGGGGAACAATAAAGCAAAAATCCTGGAGGCCATCGACCGTCTTCAATCCGGCGGTTCGACCGCCGGAGGGGCCGGGATCAACCTCGCTTATGCCATTGCGAAAGAAAATTTCATCAAAGAGGGAAACAACCGGGTGATTCTCGCGACCGACGGAGATTTTAACGTCGGGGTCAGCAGCGATGGCGCGCTGGTCCGCCTGATCGAAGACAAAAGAAAGGAAGGGGTCTTTCTGACGGTCCTGGGGTTCGGTACGGGCAATTATAAAGATTCCAAAATGGAACAGCTCGCGGACAAAGGCAACGGAAATTATTATTACATCGACACGCTTAAAGAGGCGAAGAAAGTCCTGGTCGAAGAATTGGGCTCGACCCTTTTTACCATCGCCAAAGATGTCAAGATCCAGATTGAATTTAATCCTTCTCAGGTGAAGGCCTATCGTTTGGTCGGGTACGAAAACCGGATCCTGGCCAAGGAAGATTTTAACGACGACAAAAAAGACGCCGGAGAATTGGGCGCCGGCCACACGGTCACTGCTTTGTATGAAATCGTCCCGGTGGATTCCAAGGAAGAGATCAGGAAAGCCGACGAATTATCCTACCAGCAATCGCAAGTGGTGGACAGCCCGGATTTAATGACCTTGAAGTTAAGATATAAAGATCCAGATGGAGAGGAAAGCAAATTGATCACCCAGAAAATCAGCCCGGCGGAAATCCTTAAAGTCCCGGAAGGAGATTTTGCCTTTGCCGCGGCGGTGGCGGAATTCGGATTGCTTTTGCGCAATTCTGAATTTAAAGGAGATGCCAGCTATGATCAGGTGATCCAAAGTGCTTCCGTATCTAAAGGAGAAGATCGGTTCGGTTACAGGGAGGAGTTCCTCGGCCTGGTTAAAAAGGTCAAGGAATTGGATCACCGGTCTGATGAATCTCCATCTTCACCGGCAGCGGAGGGAATAAATTTCAAAGCGCAGTAGAATTAGAGTGATTTTTGTGCTATTTAAGAGTGGGCCTTTTTGAAAGGCTCACTCTTTTTATTTTAAATAGAACGATCACGATGCCAACCAAACGAAAAAATTTATTTCTGAATAGCGTTTTAGTCATCGGGAGCGTTTTGTTCGCGCTCGTTGTGGCGGAACTGGTGGTCCGGGACTACAAAAGCGGATTTAAGAATCAGATTTTTTCCGAAGGGGGAAATTTAGTCGAACATCATTTCCGCGGGCTCTATTCTTATGATGTCAATTTAGGATGGGTGCCGATGTCCAATGCTGCTAAGGAGAAATGGAACACGACCGTTCACACCCTAGCGGATGGGATTCGTTCCAACGGAATCCCGGAGCCGGAGGGAAAACGGCCGTTGATCCTTGCCGTCGGGGATTCGTTTACCTTCGGCGATCAAGTGGCTGACGATCAGACTTGGCCGGCGCTGTTGGAAAAAATCACCGGGGCCCGGGTGCTCAATGGCGGGGTGTCCAGTTACGGGTTTGATCAAACGGTCCTGCGCGCCGAACAATTGACCGCCAAATACAAACCGGATGTCCTGGTTGTCAGTCTGGTCTATGACGATCTCGACCGCTGCAAGCAGAGCGTGCGCCACGGCGTTCCCAAACCATATTTTCTACTCGAAAATAAGGCGTTGAGCTTAAAGAACACGCCTGTGCCTTTCAAGGCGAATGTGCGTTTAGGTTTGTTCCGCGGGATTTTCGGCTACAGTCATCTCGCGCATAAAATCATGGCCCGGGTGGCTCCCCGATATTGGTGGCAGGACACGATGAAAGACGAACGTTATGTGAAAAGCGATGTGCTGCGGGTTGTTCAGGCTTTATTGACCCGTCTCGCCGCGTTGACCAACAACCATATACGGGTGATTATTTTGTTCCAGGATGATGTCAATGTTAGCGAGACCCGTGCGATTGTCTTTAACCTGATTGAGCAGTATATGAAGACAAAACTCCCGACCCTTGAGATCTGCGATATGGTGCCCCGGTTATTAAATCTGAAGAAAAAAAACGCGGAGGCGTTCTCCCAATTTTTTGTCCAGGAAACCACCAGCGGCCGTCATATGTCGATCCAAGGCAATGCCCTGATCGCGATGAACGTCAGAGAGAAAATTTCCCTTCAACATTAAATAGAAAATCATC
>JAHFFY010000038.1 GCA_023247705.1 Candidatus Omnitrophota bacterium
CCCTGGTTCAAATTTCTTTCGCATCATAACCACGACCTCCTTTTGAGGGCTGCATTATACCGCCGCTTCTATCTTAACTTCTCTCAAAAGTGGTCCAGTTTTTCCCGAGCATTATAGACTGTCTTCGGGGTAAACGAGCGAGGCTGTTAATTGTTTTAAGATATAATCCTGAGCCAGTAAATCTACACCCATCTCTGTTGTCCCAAATTCCTGAGAAATGATTTTATCTTTTTCATAAGGAGAAAGATTGACCCATAGTTTTTCTTCCGGAACCGTTAACGAGGCGAGGAAATATTTAATTAATTTTTCCGATTCTTCTTTAAATTCTTCGTCATCTAAATTTTCATCGCCGGTGTCAACAATAAAATCAAAACGCAGCGGATTCTCCGGGTGCAGGGTCAGACCGCGAACAATGATTGGGGTAAACCCATTAGTCGGAATAATCATGGTTCCTGGAACAGGAAGATTTAAAATCGGTTAAGCATAACTGGAAGGGAGGATGATTAAAGTACAACTAAATATGAAATTAATGAGACAACAAAATACTTTCATAGGGAAACTTGCGTGACTTCTTCGGAAAGGAATGATCATAGTTGTCAGGCCTCCTTTTTTATTGAGGTGGGATATAAAATTGAGAAAGCGTTCTCACTTAAAGTTAACATACTCCCCTAAGAAAAGAAAGTTTGAATTTCTGGGGATACCGCAATTTTTTAATTGAAAAGATAGGGATACAAGTCATTCCGGTCAATTCCATAAAATAACTTCCGAAATCTCATCTTGATCCATGTTGTTTCGATAAGTACAATAAGATATGCGATTCCCTTTCGTTATCTTTTCTTCTTCTATTATATATTGCATAGCCTGCACATGGCTGGCCTCTTCACCCATATTAGCCCAGCCCTCTTTGATTGAAACCATGCAACAATCAATGCCCGCTATTATCAGTATTGCGGCCGAAGAGGATGAACTTTTTCGCTCCCCGCAGGGAGCAACGATCGATCCTAAGACAGGTCGAATGGTTGTCTTCCAAAAATTGTACAAGGCCAAAAAAAAAATTTTTGGGGCCGGAGTCATTGTTGATCCTTCCGGATTAATCGTCACCAATACCCATACAATCCTCAACGCCCAGAAAATTTTCGTCATTCTCAACGATGGAACAACCTATCCGGCCCAAGTCCTGGGAGTCGTGTCACAGTATGATTTTGCGTTTCTTAAAATCAATCCCTCAACCGACCTGCAGCCGATCACCTTCGCGGATTCCGATAAAATCCAGCTCGGGGATGAAATCGTTACGATCGGGAACTCTTCTCTTTTAAAAGAAACCATCTCCGGAGGCAAGATCATCGGCATCGGCGTTCAAAACGGGGAACAAGTTCAGAACAAGGAAGATCTGAAAAGAGAAGAAACAAAATTAATCCAGGTGGATATCAACGTATACAAAGGGGACAGCGGCGGGCCGCTGTTCAATCGCAACGGAGAATTCATCGGATTATTCGTCGCCGGACAAATCAAAGCCGACCGGTCCAGTTTCGTCATTCCGTCCAACAAAATTAAAGAACAGGCCGAAAAGTATATCCAGGAACCATGAAGAAATCTTCAATCCATTCAAAACACATCTTAACGGACTTCTCCCCTCCAGGGATCCGTTTCGATGCGCCGCCATGGAATTTTAAGACCATCGGGCTTTACATTCTGATTGGCATCATCGCTTTATCGCTGGGACTTTATTTCCGGCTCTATGCCCTTTTCTCTAATACAACCTCCGAAGCCTCGGAAAAAGCGACGGTCCTTGTGTTAGCCCAATTAAAAGCAACCGTCACCAAACAAGTCAGTCTGGAAAACCCCTCCGGCAATCGGCTGGAAAAAAACCGTTTAATCAAAAAAAGATTCGATGAGCTGCTGCGCGCAGAAAAAGAAAATGTCCGTAAAACGATCGATCGCGTCGCTAAGGAAATCGATGAAAAGTCTGCGCCGGCTTCCTCGAACAAAACACCGTATCTTCTTGAGTCAGATCCTTACGATTACTATAACCTGACCGAAAACATCGTTGAAACCGGAACGATCAGCGACACGATCAAAGGCAGCAAATATTTAAATAAATTGATGATGGCCCCCCACGGTTACTACGAGCCTTTGAACCTGAATCCCTACGTCGGATATTTTATTTACCGGGCGATCAAATTATTTAATCCCGCTATCCCGCTCATGTACGCGGTCGCCTTCACTCCAATCGTGGTGACGGTCTTCACGATCATCCCCTTTATCCTGCTGTGCCATCAATTGCGCTGTCATCCGCTGATTAATTTTGTCGGCTCGGTTTTCTTTCTTTTGGCTCCGATCTTTATCAAACGAAGTTCCTTCGGCTGGTATGACAATGACCCTTACAATGCCTTTTTTCCGCTGGCAATCCTCTATTGTCTGTTTCAGGGGATTCATGGTCCCGATCACTTCAAACAAAAACTATGCTGGGCCGCCGCGGAAAGTCTCTTGATGGTTGCTTACGCCTTTTTCTGGCAGGGCTGGGTTTATCTTTTCAGCCTCATCATCTTAGGCGGGATCGCCATCATACTTTATAACCATATCCTCCTGAAAAAATTTTCCTCAACGAAAAATCTGCTGATCTATTTTACGGCCGTCTTTTTGATTTCATTTGCGGGCATTGCCGTTGTGTTCGGGATCGAAGATTTCTTTGTACTGTTCAAGGAAGGGGGAGACGCCCTGCAGAAATTCCTGGCGCCCCAGTTATCTCTCTGGCCCGATATGTATATCAGCGTCGGAGAATTGAGCAAGGCCAGCTGGAAGGAGTTGGCGGAGTTTACCGGAGGGTTTCTCGTTTTGACCGTGTCCCTTTTGGGATTGTTCAGCCGCATGATTGAATCCTTACACAAAAAAGATGCCGAGGCTTCGGGCCCGATGATCATCCTGGCGCTCTTTGCCGGTTCGTCGATCTACCTGACCCTGGGGGCCCAACGCTTCGCTTTTCTTTGCCTGATCCCGTTAAGCCTGCTTTTCCCAGTTGGACTACAACAAATTTTTGTCCTGGTCAATCAACGGGTGGCAAAGGTTGTTCATCGCTTGGCTGCGCAACAGTTCATTCTCACTTTACTTGCGCTGGGATTAGTGATTCTGCCCGTTGTCCGTGCCTATCAAACGACCCCTTCTTTGCTCAACCGGATTTTTAACGAAACCTGGGAAAAGGCCTTGACCAAAATCAAAAACGAAACACCGCCCAACGCGATCGTCAACAGCTGGTGGCCGCCGGGGCATTTCATCAAAGCGATCGCCAAGCGCCGCGTCACCTTCGATGGCGCAACGATCAATAAACCGCAGGCCTACTGGATGGCCAATGTGTTCTTGACGGATAATGAAAACGAAGCACTCGGGTATCTGCGGATGCTCAATGACAGTGCGGATGAGGCGGTGGAATATCTGCAGTCGCTCGGATTTCCCTTATCCGTCTGTGTCGAAAAATTAAAAATGATCGCCCCGCTGGATCAAGAACATGCCCAAGAATCCTTGACCGGATTTCTTAAACCCGATCAAATCTCTCATCTTTTAAATCTAACGCACAGTCTCCCTCCCCCATCCTATCTTTTGGTTTACAATGAACTCATGGAAAAAAATCTCATCCTGAGCTTTAGCGACCGCTGGAATTTCCAAAAAGTGGAAGCCATCAACAAAAATCCCGAAATGATCCAGCAGATCCCCAAACGCAAATCCAAAGAATACGTCGAGTTCCTCTGGCAGATCGCCGGTGGGCCGTTACGAGCGAGCGAGACTTTGTCCCAGCTCGGGACCCGGGGTGATGTGCTTCTTTTCGAACAAGGCGTGATGGTTGATCTTAAAAACATGACCTGCCAGATCAATTCCCAAAAATTCGGAAAGGGAAGCCCGCAGGAAATTATTTTTCTTAACGAACATGACGTTGTCTACCAAAAACTTCCCGATGCAAATCTCTCTTACGATCTCGTCCTCTTGGAGGATAACAACCATTACAGCTGCATGCTCATGGACCGACGATTATCGCACTCGTTATTAACAAAACTTTATTTTTTCGATGGAAAAGGGTTGACCCATTTCAGGCCTTTCTGCCATGAAAAAGACCTGACCGGAAGAACCAGGATTGATGTCTTTGAGATTATTTGGGAAGGCAAATCATAAGCGCAGAACAGTCAGTCCTCAATTATTTTTTATGGACTCAGTAGCCGGTGGACGAACTCGTTGTGGAAGACGGAACCGGGAGGCCTCTGCTTCGTAATCGTTGCAATCGCTGCATCTCTTTAACCTTGTCGATTCCTGAGACTTGAGATTGGGCATTGTTGATGACTGTCGCATTTTCGCGGATATTGCGGATCTTTTCGATGGGAGAATGTTTGGCGGCTGACTTGGTCCCTTGATCCGTACCTCCGACCATCTTCCCTCTCATGCGAACCTTCATAATGGTATTGCTGAGACTATGCGGCTGAGATTCGGCTTCGGCTGGTTCTTCGCCCGGCATGGCTTTAATCAATTGACCCGGTTCTTTTTCTGCAAGGGCGATGTCCGACGGTTGTTCCTTGGCCTTCTGGGCATTGACCAGGGCCGCGTTTTTTTCCGCTTGGACATAATATTGTTGCCGGACCATACTCTCCAATTGTTTAGCCAGATCCTCTTTATCCGCCGCGCGCAGGGCCGTGATGATTTCCAAGACCTTCGAACGATCTCCGTTCATAAAATACGCCATGCCTAATCCAAAATTCGCATAGGGAATCTGATGCGATTTAAGAATTTCGTTAAAATAATAAATCGCCTCGTTGGGATCAGATTTTCCCAAAAGATAAATCCATCCCAACGATAATTGCGCGCTCACGAGATTAGGAACCAGGGATAGGGCTTTTAAACAAGCCTCCTCGGCGTTATCCATTTCTCCCAACCCATAATACGCTTTGCCCAGATTATCATAAGCCTGAGCGTAATTAGGATCAATTTCGGTCGCGACTTTAAATAACCAGGCGACCTCGGATAAATCCGTATTGATATCTTTATGCACTAACCCCAGCCCATTATAAGCCGGCGCAAAATTCGGATCGAGCTCTATGGCCCCTTCGTAAAAATCAATGGCTTTCGGATAATTCCCTTGCTGGTAAGCCTGTTCTCCCTGATTAAAAAAATCTTCCACCGAATCAGCACAGCAATCCAATACGCTGAACAATAAAAAAGCCAGGAGCATCATCCCCGGGACAAATGAAACAATCGACAACCGACGAAAAAAAATATTATTGTAAGTGGTCATAGCCTTTATTCCTTATCCTCGGGAAGTTCAGTCTGCGTTTCCACCGGGACCGAAAGGTCTGGCGAAAATTTCTCAGGGACATCTGCTTTCTTATCCGGAACTTCTGCTTTCGGTGACGGTGTTTGCTTTGGGACATCCGCAGATTCCTTGTTCATATCTTGGGATTTCTCATGGACTTGATTTGCGCTATCGACTTGAATCAGCTTTTCCTGGGAAGCGGTCTGGTCTTTTAATCCGGAAGACTTCCTGTTGGGCGAGGATTTTGCTTCTTGAATCTTCTCAGCGGGTTCGTCTTTTTTTGCTTGGTCTCCCGGATCTTCTTCGACAATGATTTTGGAAATGCTCATCACGGAGGTGATTTCATCCGAGCTGGATTTCTTCGCGGTCATATTAACCACTGTAATCCTGATTAATTCATCCGAGGTATCGACCAAATGCATAAACGTGACCACGTCTTTCAGTTTTCCGTTGCATTCCAGGCTCGCGGAATACCCTCGATAGCCTTTCTTCTGTTCCCCCTCGGAAGGATTCACTTTGATCAAATTAATATTGGCTTGGCTGGCCAACGCTTCGATCCGGCGAAGAAAAGCAGCGATGATCTCTTCTTCGGTTTGATGCTTTTGGTTATAAAAATGCTGAAGTATTTTTTTTTCGTTGAGGATACGGTCTTTATAAGCGAGAAATCTGGAATCGCGTTTGATGCTCGTTTCCTTATATTTGATGTCCTCATCAATTGATTTGAGTTTTGCTGTGACGGGTCCCAGAAAAAGACGATCCAGAAATGACAACAGAACGACCACCACGGTCGCGTAGAAAATCTTCTTTTCTTTATCGGAAAGTTTTGAAATAAATTTTTGTATCACGTGCAACCCTTATCCTTTTTCAGGGGTTTCTTCTTTCGGTTTCTTTTCCTTATCGGACTTGTTGTCATCGGATTCTTCTACCTCGTCTTTGGCGCTCTCCAGCTTAAATACGATTTCAAACGCCGCCATATCTTTGCCCCGTTCCTTTTTGGCGTTGGTGGATTTTGTTTTAACGCTTTTAAAAAGAGTGGACTCTTCCAAGGCGGTGACTAAAGAAAAAACCAGGGACATGGAATCGCTTGTACCACGGATATCAATGGAACCTTTGTCATCCATATCGATATTTTCCAGATAAATCTCTTGAGGGATCAGCCGGTAGAGTTCATTAATGACTTCAAGCGAAACCATCCGGCTGTTCAAATAATCTTTCACCAGCCTGGTCTTCGTGGAGTAACCTTCCAGGGTCTCGACCTCCTTACGCACGTCGTTATAGTCGACAGTCACATTATTGCGGTGCAGAGTCTTCATGTTAAGCTGCCCGATAAAAATACCGCAAACAAGAATCAGCATAACGATTAACTGAACCCCCGCCTGAATAATCTCCCGGCTTTGTTCCTGGATTGACTTCTGGAGCTTCATTTCTTCCGGCATCAAATCGATCTGGACATGATCCATGAATTCCCCTGCCCCAATCACATCGAGGAAAGAATCGTCGTTATAGTCCTGGATGATTTTAAGAAATGCCGTTTGCGCCGCCTCGAGATGATCGAGATAAGGGACGATCTTGATATTCGTTTTCAACCGTTCTTTCAAAAGAGGCTGTAAATCTTTGATCCGCACATCGTCGCTGGTCAGAATAAATGTGACCGGGACTTTATCGATATCCTCGCTTTGGTAAGACTCGATGGACTTCACAAGTTCGCCGATCAGCTTCTCATACCCGGAGGGCCCCTCGGAAGATAAATTCTTAAGGCCGATGGATATGCTGCGGCAGGCAATAATCGCTCCGTGTAATTCGATCGAAAAATCGGTCCATTGACTCCCGACCTCGATAATGCCCACCGGAACGTCTTCCGAGCCTAAGTCCATGGTGCGGGCATAAAATTTAACAACTCCCTCAGCGGCAAAAAGCACCCGCTCAATTTTTAATCCGGCTTTTTCCAATACGCCCAGTTGTTTTTTAATGACATTACGATTGATGATGACCAAAAGAACCTTGGTGTAATTGGATTGATAAATTCCGATAGTGATATAACTGACTAAAACCTCTTCCCGGGAATACGGGGTGTGCCGGCCGGCCTGAAGATTAATAATCGATTTGATCTCCGCGGGATCGCGCGAAGGGACTTCGATATTTTTCGTTGTGACCATGTTGGAAGGAACAACGACGATCACTTTGGCCTTTCGTAAATTGATCGTCGTTAGGAACGACTGGATCACTTTCGGGAGCTCTTCTTCCGAGATTCCTTTAAGATCCCTTTTGGCGACATTGATGAGTTTCTTGACGGAATCGGAAACCATCAAATGAACCACTTTGATGGAGTCTTCGTTTAGAGAAACGCTGATATATTCTTGCTCTCGCCTCATGATTAAAAATGATTTCCTTTAATACAAAAATAATCACCCACCCACATCAAAGCGACATGGAGTTGATCCAAAAAATTATAGCGTAAACGTAAAACAATGCCTATGAGAAAATCGAAAATCATTCGTGAGCTTTTTCTTTTCCCGCTCAATAATCTTCTTTCCAATATTCGATTTTGCCGTCCTTGGAGTTAAAGACACAACGGATGTTCAACTGATCGCGTTGTGTGCCAGAGAGTTTGCCATGGACCGTCATCGAATAGAAATACGCATGCGTGTCTAACTTCTGTTCTGTGTTCAATTGATCGATCATCGCGGTTTCAAAATCTTTTAATTCAACGAATTGCGCCAGTTCACTGGCGATATCGTAGGTCCGTAAAAAAACATGGTCATCTGCGGTTGCTTCAATCCCATCCGTTCCCCGCCGGACCAGCAAAATCTTATCAACCAGTTCGTGATTCAGCCCCAAGGCCAATAAAACAGGACGCGGGGCGGTATTGATATCCACCTTCCCGCTGCCGTAAATCGTAACGAACCGGCTGAGCTGCTCCAGGATCTCCGGGGAAACCCCTTTGACTAAAAGCAGTTCATCCAGCAACTCAAAACTGGCATTCTTGGGAGGATAAGGATCTTTCAAATTTGAATAATAATCATCGCTATAAAATCCTTGGGCCTCGTTTTCCCCATATTCCCGCCAATCGATGATGCTTGCGGCCAAATTCCCTGCCGCAAGATCATCCCAGTCAAAAATATATTTAATCAATTCCTTTAATGTCCTCATATCGACTGTGTTCAAATTGATTTTACCCTCTTCGGCCACCACTCCGTATCTGGTTAAGGTGGCAGACCCAATGCCATCCCAGAACTGATAATCGACATCCACGAGACCCTCCGCGATCTGGATGGTTTGAAACATCACATCGTTATTATACAAAGCCGATTTCAACTCCGGTGAAACAACAAACGAATTTTTTTCCAATTCGCGGTTTAATAACGCAATGGCCTTTTTTACGCCCCCGGTGGCAATGAGTTGAATATTGTTTCTGGCTTCGAGTCGTGCAACAAGATTGATCCGTTGATGAAATCCTCCGGCTAAACTGACGGCCAGAATGGTTAATAGACTCAACGTCCATAACGCAAGAATCAGAATCATGCCCCGGTCATTGTTTCGATGACATCGCAACTGGTCCGCAGGAGACTTAACAGGACTGTGCATAGCAAAAAAGAGAATCATGTCTTTAAGTCCCGTTAAAAAGGTTAATCAATTTCTTGAGACTCCTCTGGCCCCAAGAATCCGTATACTCTAATTCGACCGAGACCGCACGGGGGATGGTATTCTCAATTTTATTTCTGAAAACAAAATCCGTTCCCTCTTTATAATAGTATAGGAACCTTAACGAATGGACCTGGCGGACCAGCAGACGTTCGGTTGAAAAATTATTCTTGAGGGCCTGGCCATAATTGGCTTGCCGTCGATAAACGGCCTGCCGGGCCGGATCAAAAACATATTCCACCTGTCCTATTTGCTGGATGGATTGATTATTGTCGTTGGAAAGAAGATTCACTCGCGTCGCAAAATGCAGCCGGGTCTCTTCCCCATGAAAGGGCAATTGCGAATAGGCAAAACTGTTCTGCAGGTCGTAGCCAATCTTGTCCCAAAAGATCGCAATGTCTTCTTCCAGCGAAAGACGTTTACTTTTATCCCAGACTTTCATCCCGTCGGAAAAGGTATGGAATAAAGCCAGCCCGATCAGAGAAATCAAAGAAACGACCAAAAGCGCTTCAATCAGAGTAAAGGCCTTTTGTTTCACTAAATATTCCTTTGGAAAACGGTCAGGTAAGTCGAACGCGACAAACTGATCCGTCGCATCCCTTCTGTCCAGGACAAAGACACATCCAGTTCAATCAGTCTTGTAATATTATCGACACTCAAAAGATTGACTGAAAACTCATAATTGACTTTTTTCCCGTTGAAAAGGACCATCTTAATCTCTTGGGCATCGACAAAAGGGATGGTTTGGGTGTCGAGGAATTGTCGTTCGATGGTAGAAATCTTTTGATCCAATAAACTCAGCCCGTATAAACGGTAGGTTATATGATTAGAATAGTCGAGAAAATTAAAAAGAATTTTATAAACAAAAACCAGGCCCAACGACAAAAGGACCGAAGCAACCATGACCTCCAGAAACGAAAACGCCCGTTGACGACCTTTCGATTTACTTCCAATTCGTGATATCATCGTCTTCCTTATGTTCGTCTTTTCCCTTGGAGGAAAGATCATAGTCGTTGCGATTATCTCCCGGAGAAACATAAACATAAGCGTGCCCCCACGGGTCAACGGCCTTCTTTTCGATATACGGGCCATTCCAATGACTCGGGACCGGATTCGTGGTCGGTTTAACCCTTAATGCATCCAGCCCTTGGTTCGTCGTTGGAAAAGTCCCGTTGTCTAACTCATACAATTTTAAAGCGGTGGCCAGATGCACTTCAATGTCGGCTTGCGCGGCCGCTTGTTTGGCTTGTTCCGAACGGCCGGCAAAACGGGGAATCACCATCGCAGATAAAGCCCCAATGATAATGACGACCAGCATAATCTCGATCAGCGTGAATCCCCTGATCTGCCTTCTGTTTAAAAAACGCCATGACCGATGCATAAGCCCCCCTTATCCTCTAAATTTATTGACCGAATTCCCTCAGCCATTTTTTTTCAAATTCTCCAATGGAACCGATCGAAGAATATGCGGTTTTAAAAGCGTCTTCCATGGTCTTGCCCTGCCTTAATTCACGACAAAGATAAATAAACGCGTCATTCCCGTATTCTTTAATAAGAAAATCGACCATCACCAAACTTTGCGCATAAAAAATCATTATTTTCCTGGCGTCCGTTTCTCCCCGAATGTCCCCCTTCATTAATGCGTCAAATTTAACATACTGCCCTTGCGAAACCAAATTCTTCATCAATACATAAGCGTCTTCTTTCTTCTTTGCCTCCTGCAGCTGGGCCACCCCCTCGTCAAACCAGACCGGAATCTTCCGGTCAAACCCAATCAGATCTTTTAAAACCAAGTGGCTGATTTCGTGCGGCAGCAAACCATCCACAAATTCTCCTTGCTGGCGATACGTGACGATGCTCCTTGATTTAAAAAGATACGAATCACGCGTCGAATATCCCAAAGACCAGGCCGGCTGTCCCGTTTTTTTCTGGTAGGTTTTCTGGTCGGAAAAAATCATAATCTTCACCCGGTCATCCCACGTCCAGAAGTCCGAATATCTTTGATAACCGACGCGATAAGCGATTTTATCGTAATAATCTTCGGCTTTTCTTAAAACGCTGCGGGCCAAAGATTCGTCTTGGGACAAATTATAAAAAACGACAAAATGCTTATCTTTGATCTCCAGCCAGCCATCGCCGTAAAGAAATCTTGGCTCATGAAAAAGAACAAACAAAAATATCAAACTGACAAAAATTCTAAATGCATGCTGCGCACGAAACCAGGTTGCGCCTTTCAGTGGGGTTCCGATCCTCAAATCGGAAACACGCAAACGCGACAAACCGTTCATTATTTTCTTCCCGAATAATTTACCGAATAATTTAATGCGCAAAGACATCCACCTGAAAAATCGGAAGCAGCATGGCAAAGACAATAAACCCGATGACCAATCCGACGCCGAGAATCATGACCGGTTCCATGAGAGTCGTCAAGAATCTGACCATGGTCTGTATTTCCTGCTCGTAAATATCGGTAATATCATGAAAGATTTCGGTCAAAGAGCCGGTCTCTTCTCCGACCGCCACCAGATCACTCACCAAGGCAGGAATCAAGGCCGACTTTTTGAGACTTTTTCCTAAAGAAAGACCGTCCGTTAAATCTTTATGCGAACGCACCAGATCTTCTTTAATTAAATGATTATTCAAAACCTCAACCGAGATCTGGATCGCCTTTAAAATCGGAATGCCTCCGCGTAAAAGCAATTCCAGCGTCCTCGCCCAAAGCGCCAAATCGAGTTTGAGAAAAAACGGCCCCAAAAAAGGCAGGCTCAATTTGAATCGGCTCAAAAAAGCTGATCCTATCTGAGATTTCTTAAACTGACTCATGAGGACCATCAATACGATCACCCCTAAGATCAACCAATACCATCCGACCTTCAGAAAATCCGTGACACTCAGCAAAATGATCGTTGGTAATGGCAACGACGTTTTCACATCGGCAAAAAGAACGGTAATTTTCGGAAGAACAAAAGTCAGGATAAAAATAACGGTGATGATCCCGATGACCAGCATAAAAGCAGGATACACCAGCGCCCCGCGCACCCCTCTTCTGATCTCCTCCTGTTGCCTTTGATATTCGCTTAAATTCAAAAAGACCTCTTTTAAATTTCCGCTTTCCTCGCCTACCTTCACTAAATTAATATACAGCGGACTGAAAATCTGCGGATAATCCGCCAGACAATCCGATAACGACCGGCCATCGCGGATCCCGGAACCAATCAGCGTAATGACATTCTTGAAATAAACATTTTTTAACGGCCCGCCGATCAGATCCAGAGCACGCAGGATTGAAACGCCCGATTTGAGCAGATTGGATAATTGACGGGTAAAAAGATAAACCTCCTGATGTTTGATCTTGATGTGGCGGACTCCGGTCGTGGTGATTTCATCTAATTTCGACTCTACCGAAATGGGCACGAGGCCTAACCGGTTAATGATATCGACGGCCTCATCCTGGTTTTTGGCCGTCACCTGGCCCAACGTGGTCTGCCCGTTACTTTTTTTTGCTTTATAATAAAAAATCGTCATTTGATTTTATCCTGCTTTCTTAACAAAGGCACTCAATCGGACCCGGTCGCCGCTGGAGATATCCAGATAAAAAACCATGATATTAAACTGCTGGTTCACGCCATCCTCCTCGACACGACACACTTTAGACAAACAGTTGATGCTGCGCTCATTTTTTTCAAACTGGATCATCAACTCCAGGATCGTTCCGATCGCAATCGAGGTCGCGCTGCGAAAACGCAGACCGCCGGCGCTGATGTCCTGTGTGATCGCCGTATGGACAAGATGATCGGCCTTTAAAACATTGGGATGATTGATATCCGTGCCCAGAATTTTATAACGGATCTCGATCTTGGCATCCAGACGCGGATAGGTCCTCGCTTCATACTCATTATGCGCGGATAAAATCTCCCGGCTCACAATGCGATAAAAAGAAGAATCCACGTCTTTCAGTTCTTTCCCGGAAAGATAGTCTTCCTGGGATGTTACGTTCATAACCTCCATCGGCGTCGTGACTCCAGCCAACACCTTTTTCCACCCATCCTGCCTTAAGGTTGTCATGCCGTTTTGAATGGCGATCTTCTTGATATAATCCGACCGCGGTTTCTCCAATATTGCGGTTTTAATTTCGTCATTCATGACTAGAATTTCGTAAATCGCCGTGCGGCCGTAAAAGCCGGTCTGGTTGCAATGGTCACAGCCTTTTCCGCGATAAATCTTGACCTGGTCAATCGGACCGATGCCCAATCCCTTGGCAATTTCTTCTTTAATATCCATCATGGGGGTGGCGACTTCCATCTTGCAATGGGAACAGATGACCCGGACCAATCGCTGAGCGACAAAGGCTTCAACGCTCGAGGCCACGAGATAAGGTTCCAGTCCCATTTCAATAAGGCGCGTGATCCCGCTCGCCGCGTCATTGGTATGCAACGATGAAAAAACCAAATGCCCGGTCAAGGCCATGCGGATCGCGATCTCCGCCGTCTCCAAGTCCCGGACCTCCCCGACCATGACAATATCCGGATCGTGCCGTAAAATACTTCTTAATCCAACGGAAAAAGTCAAATTTACCCTCGGATTCACCTGGATCTGGGTCACCCCTTCCATCTCATACTCGACCGGATCTTCGATCGTAATAATTTTTTTTTCTGTGGAACTAATCTCATTAAGGCAGGCATATAGCGTCGTTGTTTTACCGCTTCCGGTCGGCCCGGTCACAAAGATCAAGCCGTAAGGTTTTTTGACGAGTTTGCGAAACGTTCTGACATTGATTTCATCCAAACCTAACTTCTCCAAACTGAAAAGCATCACCTTCGTCGGTAAAATGCGGATCACCATACTCTCCCCGCGCGGGGTCGGCATGGTTGAAATACGCAAATCGATGTCCTGGTCTTTGATCTTCACAATGGCGCTTCCGTCTTGCGGTAATCTTTTTTCGACAATACTCAGATTAGCCATAATCTTAAGACGGGATAGAATTGAAAGAAGGAAATGTTTCCCTTCCAAAGGAAGATTGGCATCTACCAAAATACCATCAATCCGGTAACGGATCCTGACTTTATGGCGATAAGGTTCGATATGAATATCCGTCGCCCGTTTTTGGCAGGCTTCGATGATGATCTGATTGACGAGCTTGGTGATCGAGGCGTCATCCTGATTTTTTTCGATATCCTCAACCAATCCTTCGGGGTCCATCTCGCTCAAGCCTTTGCGCGAAGGATCTTTTGCTAAAATCCGATTAATGGTTTCCGCCGCCAGCCCGTAATATTTTTTTAACGAATCAATAATGTCTTTTTCTTTGGCTAAAACGAGTTTTGGCTCCAACCCGATGTAAACCCGAATTTCATCCTGGATCTTCACATCGAATGGAACGCACACGGCCAACGTCAACACCTTGTTTTCAATTTTAATCGGGACAAACTGATAATACGAGGCGATCTTGACCGGAATTTTCTCGATCACGGATTTATCGACGGTCAATTCTTTCAGATTAACGATCGGGAGATTAAAACTATTGGCGATTGTTTGCAGGATCCGGTCCTCGGCAACAACGCCCTGCCGGAGAAGAAAGCCGTACAAACTCTCGTTGGTTGACTGGACATCGGTAAGAAATTTATTTGCTTCTTCCTGGGTGAAGAGTCCGTTTTTGATCAGGATGTCAGCGAGCAGTCTGTCGTTTTGTTTAAGCATATATTCAATTCGTCACGGCAAGGGTTGTTCGTGCCCCGGTCTCCAGTTCCCCGGTTAAAAAACTGGGACGCTGGGGACTAGGACACCAGAGATCTTTTTGATTTTATTTTTGAAATAAATCTTCGGGACCCTTCCAATCATGTAAAAATCTTCCGATTTGAATTTATCAAAATCACCGTTTAAAATCCGCGAGCATCCTTCCACATTATCGACGATGGGAACATACTCCCCCTTTTTCCCGGTAAAAACCTCGCTGACCGTAAAAGGCTGCGTCATAAAATTCAGCAATTTCTCGGCGCGCTTATAGGTCATTTGATCTTCCTTATTCAATTCTTCGACCCCGATAACGGCCACGATCCGTTTTAAGGCGTTATATTTGCTGAAATGGGTCAATACGCGCTGGGCGATATCGTAATGACGGCGCCCCACGACATCTGTGTCGAGATTGGTGCACGAACTGGACAACGGTTCGATCGCCGGATACATCCCTTTTTGAACCAGATCGCGGGAAAGAACGATACAACCGTCGAGATAACTGAAAATCGCGACAACCGCCGGATCGGTCATGTCGTCCGCCGGAACGTAAACCGCCTGCATGGCGGTCACGGATCCGCCGCCTTCAATGGAACGGATCCGTTCCTGGACGGCGCTGACCTCTGAGGCGAGTGTGGGTTGGTATCCGGTTTCAGCGGGAACACGTCCCAAAAGGGTGGAAACCTCCTGGCCTCCCTGGATGAACCGGTAGAGATTATCCATAAAGAGCAACACGTCTTTATTTTTCGATTGCAGATATTCAGCGAGTGTGATCCCGGTGTTGACCACCTCGGCGCGGGCCCCCGGAGGCTGATCCATTTGACCAAAAGCCAGCATAACCTTGCCGATGAGTTTATTATCAATTAACTCGTGATAAAGCTCATTTCCTTCCCGGATCCGTTCACCGATTCCGGTAAAGACACACGCACCGCCATGGGCCTTGACGATATTATTGATGAGTTCCAAAATGACGACCGTTTTGCCGCACCCGGCCCCTCCGAGAATGCCGGTCTTGCTTCCTTTGACAAGCGGAAAAAGCAGATCGATATATTTCATCCCCGTCTCGAGGACTTCGGGTCTTTCGCCTTTTTTCTTTTTTAAATCAAATCCAATCTGCTTGGTGATCCGCCGGATCGGCATCTTGACTGCGGTCTTAATCTCACTGCCATTATCCAACGGACGGCCGGTCGCGTCCATAACCCGCCCAAAGCATTCATCACCAATTGGGATCGAAATCGGCTGAAACGTATTGTAGCACGGCGCATTCAATTGAAGATTCAGCGTATCCATCAGCGCGACGGCACGGACCACTGTGCTGCTTAAATGTTCGGCGCATTGCAGAAGGACGCGCTTATTATCAAATGTGAAAACTTCAACCACATCATACAAAGCCGGAATATCGGTTAAATTTTCAAAAATCATATCAACAACCGGACCTTGCACCGACATGATTTTGCCCATCCCTTTGCGTTTGGTATTGATCAACGGCTCTTCTTTTTTCTGCGACTCGGGAGAACTCGGTTGGGCGATGCCGGAAATCTTTTCTAGCGCTTTGGCCTTTTCATCTTTATGATTGATCGGTTCTCCGTGACTCATATCCCTCCTTGGCGACTAACCAGTTTTTTTCTTCGTCGTCATTAAACGCGCTGAGAAAACTTCGCGCATACTATTGTCGATGTCCCCTTTTCTGGCCTTGCGGTACTTGAGCTGAACGACCTTTTTTTCTTTCTGCATCTTGGTCAAACTGCTATCTAACTGCTGAGATTGAGCGGCCGCGGCGGCAATCGTCATGTCATAAAGCATTTCATAGATCCGGCAGGAAAGCCAGATGTCCGCCAAATAACCAATAATATCCACCGGGTCTGATTCCTCAATCACTTTTTCAACATTATCGACCAATTCCAACTGTTTAGCTACCAGCTCATCGCATGGGAGCAGTTTGATGATCCGGGGTTTTTGGATGCTGATATTCTTGGGCCAAGGATAAACCGCGATCACTTTGCCAAGACGATTATTCATAACCTCATCGATAAGATATTTTTTTAGCTGGATGGCAATTTCATAAAGGCCGGTCGCCTCAATCTCGGTGAACGACTTATCAATCTTCATGGCAGATCCGATCTGATCCACGGCTTTCTTACCAACGACAATCAGGGTCGATTCAGGATATTTTGTCTTTTCGGCCAGGGCTGTGCGGATCACTTTGCTGTTAAGATCCCCGAGGAACCCGCTTTCGGAAGAGATGAGGACGATTCCAACCGATGGGTTGGCATTCGTCACTAACGGATGGCTGACTTCGGAGAAACTGATCATCCGGAAAAATTCAACGAAGGACTCTCCGAAACGCGCGAAGCGTTCCTTTTCGCCGGCTAAGGTATAAAATTTATTGTCGGCGACATCCTTCAGAACACCAATCAAGGTGACCATTTCAAAAACATTGTCCCGCTCGCCTTTGATCTTATTGGCTTTTCCCATGGGTTATTCGTTCTCGACTTTCTGTTTGGCGATAATGGCCGATTCCTTAATCATGTTACGCAAACTGCCGTCCAAGGCGAGACTGCCGAACTTCAAGACAACCCCGCCGATCACCTGCGGCTCCAGATTAAAGTTTACCTTAATCTCCCGCTTCAATTTATCATTGAGGATGCGGTTGATCTGGGTTTTATTCTGATCATCAACCGCAACCGCGGTGATAATCTCGGCCGTGGTGACCTCTGAGCCCATGCGGCTCATATCGACCTTCTGCAGTCCTTCGACAAATTCCTCCAACAAACGATTCGAAAGGACTTCTTTGATTTTATCACTCAGGACGCTGCTCAGGATTTGAACAGAATAGTCGATGGACTTAAGATACATTTCTTTCTCGAGCTCTTTGCGAATTTTATCCTTTGTGCCCTGCGCTTTCGTGATGATCTCTTCCCCTTCTTCCCGGGCTTTTTTGACCAGTTTTTCACGTTCTTCTTTGACTTTTTCTTCGGCCTCGGTGATCATCTTGCGGGTCAATTCATCGGCTTCGGCTTTTCGTTTGGAAAGTTCTTCATCGGCCTCTTTGAGTTTGCGGGTCAGTTCCGCCTGCTTTGCCCTGGCTTGTTCCGCCTCGCTATCCAAACGTTTGACCGCCCCCTCCGTGCTCGAAACCAAGGTTCGATGGAGGAAAAAAATCACGGTCCCGGGCAAAACGACAATCAAAATAGCCAGTTGAAAAAATAATGTCCAGCTCATAATGTTTAACTCCTTTTTTTTACCCGCTTGAGAAAAAGTGATAAAACACAATTAAAAAAGTAAAAGTGATAATCATCAGCAGAACAAACTGAAAAAAAATGCTTAATTGAATCGCCGGGGTCTTGCTGGGGAACCGCCCCAATTGATTGATCATTCGGGAGCCAATGATGGAAATACCAATACAGGGAATGGTGATAATAAACAAAAAGATAAAAATGAAAATGACTCCCTCATACCAGTATTCAAACATGCGTTTCCCTACTTTCCTTGGAACAATTGAAAGATAATCAAAATCGCGATAACCGATATCCCCTCGACAAAAAGAAGCATCACAATCATCCCCATAAAAATCTTGGAGGCCGCCGAAGGATTCCGTGCCAAGGCCTTAATGACGGCATATCCTAAGATCCCGATCACGATCGACGGTCCCAGGACCGCGATAAACATGATCGAAATGATGATAAACGTATCCGCTATTTGCATGGATCAAAACTCCGTTTTCAGATCGTTCGCGAGTTAATGGGTTGAACGCGCTCGCGCTGGTTAAAAAACTTCGAACCCGACAACTCGTTAACCCGCAAACTCAACTCCCTACCTTCGCCTTTGGCGGTTCTTCCACCAGGACGATACATTCATTCGCGAAGAACCGGACAATGCCTGCTTTAATCGCGAAACTTTCTTTCCAATCGATAATGATGCTGCCCTCTTTTAAAAGCCCCAAGACCGGATAATGATACGCCAGCAGTTCATACTCGCCCTGATCTCCGGTTAAAAAAAGGCTCTGGATCTCATTTTCATAGATGAGCGTTCGTGGACTCATGATGATGCATTTGAATTTACCTTTATAAGCCATTGTCGTTTCGGTTTCGGGTTGGCGAGTTTAACGGGTTCACGGGTTAAAAAATTTTCGAACCCGACAACTCGTAACTCGCAAACTCGGGAACTGTTTCTTTAAGTTTTTGCCACTGGCTCCGGCTTCTTGCTCGTGGCCTTGTCCAGAACATCAACCCCGACGTTGGGAACGGCCTTGGTGTCATCATCCTCTTCTTGAACCGGCCTTCTCGCCTTAACTTCTTTCAAATATTCCGCAAGGATTTCATCGATCGCTTTTTCCAGTTCCGGGTCAAGTTTCCGGCGTTCACGCAGCATTTTCAGAAAACCTGGATTCTTGGCCTTCGCGTATTCAAAAATTTTAAGCTGAAACTCATTGACCTCCGGGATCGTCATTTCATGCAAAACTTTTTTCTTGAACGCATAAAAAATCATGACCTGGGCCTCGGAGGGCACCGGTGCGTTCTTGTCCTGTTTAATGACTTCGGTCAAAATGGCGCCGCTTTTTAACTTCTGCAACATCTCCTCGGACTGACTACCGGTTTTTAACTTCGACATGCGCAGGACTTCCCGGTATTGCAAATACTCCAGACGAAGCGGCCCGCTTAAATTTTTAATGGCTGGCCACTGTACTTTACTTCCCACACGCGAGACGGACAGCCCGAGATCCAAGGCCGGACGCTGACCTTCGCCAAAGAGAGTGGAACTCAAATAAATCTGACCATCCGTCATGGAAACAAGGTTCGAGGGAACAAACGCCGTTAAATCCCCTTCCAAAATTTCCACGATCGGAAAAAACGTGATCGACCCGCCACCATGTTCTTTATCCATGAAACAGGCCCGTTCGATCATTTTCGAATGGAGATAAAAGATATCTCCCGGATAGGAGTCCCGTCCCGGTGGACGTCCCAACAAAAGCGAAATTTCGCGGTAGCACCAGGCGTGTTTGGTAAAATCATCAAACCCGATAAAAACATCTTTCCCTTGATGCATAAAATATTCGGCGATTGCGCAAGCGACATACACGGACAGATACTGCTGACCCGGTGGACTCGAGGCCGTGGCGGAGACAATCATGCTGTATTTGAAGCAATCATAATCCTGAAACAACTGCACGACACGCGCCAGGGCCGAACGGGCCTTTCCGGTCGAACAATAAATGCAGATCACACCGGTATGCCTCTGATTAATGACCGTATCGGTGACGATCGTCGTCTTTCCGGTCATCTTGTCGCCCAAGATCAACTCCCGTTGACCTAAACCGACAGGAATCATGGCGTCCAATACTTTAATCCCGGTCTCAAGGGTTTTGCAAAGTGGCGACCGCGTTAAAATCGGAGGAGCTTCCCTAAAGATAGGATACATCGCATCGGCTTCCAGAGGACCTAATCCATCCAAGGGCTCGGCGAGCGGATTCAGGATCCGGCCAATCAGTTTGTTTCCAACCGGAGTATTGAAAGGTTCCAGGGTCGCGATCGCTTGGTCGCCGGTTTTAATTTTTTCCGTTTCTTTCAGGATCAAAACCTGCGCTTCTTCGGGATCAAAGCCGACAATCATCCCCACGGTCCCGTAACCGAATTTAATCAGCTGTCCGTTGATACAATTTTTAAAACCCATGACAATGACGATACATCCTCGGATGCAACGGACAGTGCCTATCTCTGTATACTGCAACTCTGCCATAATTCATTCCTCTGTTCTTTTACAAAAACCCAAATTTCCTTTTTATGCCTTGGCCGCGGCCGCCTTCGCTTTTTCTAATTCTTTCAACTTAGCCGCCTGAGATCTCTGCCACCAGGTGATAAAATGAATGGCCGTAAAGATCGCGATAAAAATCAATGTGCCCCAGATAATCTTCCAGGTGGTGCTCACGGAAATTTTCTGCCCGAAGACCGCCTTGGAAATTTGTTCAATGCCTTTGAGGGATTTTAATTTCTGCAGAATATTTTTAACCCGGCTTTTTTCCAACTGCTCCAGACGCTTTTGCCGTACCATCGCTAGAATACGTTCCAGCCGGTCAATGTCCGCTTCCGTATTTCCATATCGTTCCTGATTCACCCGGAAAGCGCCGATATGCTGCTTCATGGTCTTCTTTTCTTTTTGTAATGTCTGAATATCTCCCAGATTCTTTTTAATTTCACCTAGAAGACCGTCGGCGTTATTCAAATATTCTTTGCCAAACTCCGACTTCTCGATTTCAGCAAAGGTACTTTGGGCGCGCTGCTGCATATTCTCGAGATTTTCATTCGGGATATGCCAGATGTCTTTAATCTGAATCTCATAATGCTTCGACTCTCCTGGTTGAAACTCCTCTTCTTTGCTTAAATAAGATTGCTGTTTTTCCTCATCATAGCGAATATCAAAACCCTGACTATCAATCACGTCTTCCGCTCTAATTTCTTTCGGGAGATAATGCTTCTGGGTAATGACTTTAGCGGCATCTTTATTCGGATTTTCGACGTCAATAACGAGCTTGACGGTCTTGCCCACCTTATCGCTTGTTATCGATGTTTTTGGCGAAGAGACCTTTTGTCCATCCCAATATTCAACGGAAGAGACGGTGTCCTTGATCTCGTTTAATTGCTGTGCGTTGGCCCTGTATTCCTCGATGCGCCGTTCAATATTCTCTGAATAATTTTCTTGTTGCGCCACAATTTTATTCAAATTCTTCATGAGCCCCTCTTTTAGGGTGTTGGCGGCTTCGGCGCGGTCAGTGGATTGCAGGCGTGTCACGTTTTCATCGATCTGCTTTTTGATGGCTTCCACTGTTTTATTGGAGATTTTCCAGACGTCTTTAACTTCGACGGATATGGTCTTCGATTCTTTCGGTTCAAGAGGGATTGTCCCATAAACAAAATAACTTTGTTTGTCGATATCATAATCGATCTCCATCCCTCCCAAATCCAAAACATCCTCCGGCTTCAATTCTTTGGGGAGATAATATTTTAACTGATAATCCTTGGACTGGTCTGCCGAGGCATTGACCGCGACTAACTTAATAAATAATCCAGCATAGACATTCCCGGAGGATATAACACAAATGATCCAAGCCGTTAACCCGAAAAGCAAAAAAAACAGTCGGGATGATTTACACATTGATTTTTTAAAATTCATTGGGATGATCATTTCTCTTCTTCTTCTTCTCCACCTTCAAAGTAGGTTTTGACAACCACATCGTTGGTTTCAACGGATTCTTTCATAGCGGTGATCTTGGCATCGATTTCTTCAAGTTTAGCGTTAATCTTGTCCATGTCTTTTGCCTCTTCGGCAGACAAATTCTCGACCCCGACTCCGCCCTTGCCTCCCATGCCGACCGCGGTTGAACTCTTGTTCACAAAATCGGTGAGCATCTTCAGCATCTCCTGGGCCAGACCGCTGGAACTGATTTGATTTTTATTCAGCGAATCTGCCGCGGTCTTTAAATCCTGTAAATTGGCTTCAAGATTTTTAAGTCTCTGATAAACGGCCGGTCGCTGGCCGCCGGCGCCGATATCGGCGCGGATGGCCTGGGCTTCGCCCAAAGCGGCTTCAGCGCTGCTCTTGGCTTTGTTGATCTGGGTTTTGATTTCGGAAAGATTGGATAACTGGCCAAACACTGTTTCCGTGCCCGTATCGGTGGAAATACCGATAATGCTCTCTAACGTATCGATATAGGCGGTAATGGCCGCGAGGTTACCAAAGACAGAACTTGTCGTTGCGCTATCCGTCGTTGATCCCAATAAAGTTTCAACCGAATCAACATAATTCTGGGTTTTCTTCATGTCACCGTATAAGGTACTGGTTCCGGCGGTATCACTCGAGGTCCCTACGGTCGATTGGATCGAAGTCACCGCGCTTAAGATCGATGCGACATCGGTGACCAATGACGGAGATCCACCAACGGAGGCAACCGCGTCGAGAACCTGCTGGATCTTTCCAAAGAGTGTTGTCCCGGTTGTGTCGGTCGTGGTTCCGATTTTGGTATTCAAGGTATTCACCACCGAAAGAATAGACGACACATTACTAATCATCGTCTGGGCGTTATTGGCCAGATACGAAATGCCTTCCCAATTGATGCTCGCGTTAGTCATCGAAGCCAGATCGTTCCAATTGACGCCCGCGGTGCTTGAAGCGCTCATATCGGCCCAGTTGATCCCGGTTCCGGACATAAACGAAATATCCAGCCAGTTGATTTGAGCGGTCGTCATTGTCGTCAAGTTGGCCCAATTGATTCCAGCGTCGCTTAACATATCCACATCGAACCAATTGACACCCGATTTCGTCATGGCTTCGATATCCAGCCAATTGATTCCCGTATCGCTCATCGTATCGATGTCCTGCCAATTGACGCCGGCGGTAGACATTTCTCCGATATTGCTCCAGTTGATCCCCATATCGCTCATCACGTCCAGGTCGGACCAGTTGATTCCGGTGGTGCTCAAATCATCAATGTTCGACCAGTTGATTCCGGCATCGCTTAAGATATCGATATCGCCCCAGTTGATGCCGCTGGCGGAGAGTACGCCGATTTCGCTCCAATTGATTCCCGCCGCACTTAGGGTATTGATCTCCTGCCAATTGATCCCTGAGGAAGACATTTCTCCGACATTCGCCCAGTTGATCCCGGTCGTCGATAAATCGCTGACGTTCCCCCAGTTGATCCCGCTCATTGCCATATCACCCACATTCGCCCAGTTGATCCCGGTCGTCGATAAATCGCTGACGTTCCCCCAGTTGATCCCGCTCGTTGCCATATCACCCACATTCGCCCAGTTGATCCCGGTCGTCGATAAATCGCTGACGTTCCCCCAGTTGATCCCGCTCGTTGCCATATCACCCACATTCGCCCAGTTGATCCCGGTCGTCGATAAATCGCTGACGTTCCCCCAATTGATGCCGCTGGTCGCCATATCACCCACATTCGCCCAATTGAT